>JBAPMW010000857.1:0-13258 GCA_049278815.1 Hyphomicrobiaceae bacterium | reverse complement strand
CATGAAACCCCTTCTCACGGCACTGGGACTGATCTTCGCGGTCATGTCCATCGCTCCGACGCTGGCCACGGACAAGGCTAAGCCGGACGGGTTCGCAACGATGGTGGCCGAGAATAAGAGCCCCAAGAAATCACGGGTGAGGACGAAACTGGATCAGTGCCGCAATGAGTGCATTGACGCCTGTCAGGGAGCGGTGGAGCACAACTGTTTTCCGAACTGCATGTGCAATTTCTGCTCCAGCAAGAGCGCTAACGAAAAGAAGAAGTGTGGCCCGGTCTCGTAGGGCTTGAAAGGCCCCCCGACGGTGCACCATCGGGGGAAACCTTGCGTTGCTGAGCGTTGCCTTGCGGGCGCCGCGCACACGCAATCTAACCGCCACCGGCGCGCGGTCCACCTTCCACCTCCCGCTGCCGCGCCATCCCGAAGGCGTCGCGCAGGGCGTCGCGATAGACGGTGGCGAGGTCCTCCACCTCGGCGCCGCGCTTCTTCTGCCGCAGATAGGTGCTCGCGGCCTTGCCGATCGCATAGGTGGCGGCGAAGCTGGCGGCGGCGGCGGTGGCGGCGCCGACGGTCTGGCCGTACACGGGCACGAGCTTGACAAGCTGGCGGATGCCGAACGTGGAGGCGGTGCGTATCAACGTGCCGGTGCCGAGGGCCGCGAGGAACTCGGCGTAGCTGCGCCGGTCCCAGTCGACCGCGTAGATCTGTCCGAGTTGCCTCAGCATCGCCGCCTGCAGCACGGGCACCGTGACCACGCCGGCAACCGGCAGGGCGTCGCTGGCCCCGGCCGCCGCCGCAAACCCCAGGATGTAGGCGTTGGCCGAGCGCGCGTGGGCGTCGCTCTGCGCGCCCGGCAGCCCCTGCAACGCCACCTTCACGATACCCGGCGCGACCTCGACGAGCGCCGCGATCAGGGCCTCGCGGCCGTAGTCGACGGGATCGTAGCCGTCGCCGGGCTGCGTGAGGTCGATCGGCACGAAGCGGACCGCGCCGCGCCCAGGCAGGCCCTCAAACAGCGATCGCTGGTGCGCCAGGCCCCGCCGCAGGGGCTCGGGCACGGTCGCGGCTGCGGCCTCGGAGGCGAAGGGGTAGGGCAGGATATGCGCGGCCTCCCCCGCGTAGGCCTCGTGCAGGGTGGTCTGGGCCACCACCACGGGCCAATCCGGATGCCTCTCCCTGGCCGCCCGCACGGTGTCCGCAACGGCGCCCTGCTCGGCATCCATCGCCTTGACGACCGCCAGCATCAGGTGCGCCCGATCCTCGCAGTAGGCGATGTCGGCGGCGGGGTCGTAGGCCGCCTCGCCCAGCCCGCGCGTGTCCAGAAACCGGATGATCGGCGCCGCGGCGGGAAAGTCGAAGATGCGCGCCGTCCTGGTGCAGGCGCGGAAGCCCGCCCCGATCTCGGCGTCACTCGCGCCGGTGAGGGCGCGGACAATGGAGGTCTTGCCGCTCTGCACCTTGCCGATCAGCCACACCACCGGCGCGAGCCGGCGCGCCTGCTCGGAGATCGCCTCGGGAGGTGCGGCGGCGTCGGTCACCTGATCCTCCGTTCCGGGTCCTTCCCGGCGTTGCGTCTCGCGGCGCTCGATGGAGCGAGATCCTGTGCGGGACGTAGCACGTCTGCACACCGGGGCTGGGCCCCCTGCAAGCATCGCAAAAATGCCACAAGTGCTCAACTCAGCTCGGCGATCTCGGCCGCAAGATTGCCGCGCGCGGTCTCTTCCCACAATGCGCCCAAACGTTCTGTCCGATATAGGCGATCGCGTGCCAGAAAGCCCGCCAGCACGCGCCTGCGCCCCGGACGGTAAAGCGCGTCGGGGACGTGGGCGTACTCGCGCCGCACGGCCAGCGCATAGGCGCGGTACATCTCGCGCGGTGCAGCGAGGATCGACAGGTCGAGATCGAGCAGGAGGGCAAGGTCGGGGTCCTCCCGCGGCAGCGCTTCGTGAGCATGCCGCGTCGCCAGGATGCAACGCACCACCCTGGTGACAAGCGCTTCCGGAAAGCTCAAGCCGGTCAGGCGCTTGGCTGCAAGGGACGCACTGGCCTGCTCATTGTCCTGGCGCCTCGGGTCGTAGACGACATCGTGGAACAGGATCGCCAGGATGAGCGCCTCGTGGTCGCTGCCGGCATCGGTGTGGCGATCAAGCGACACCAGCAGATCGCCGATGTGGTCGAGCGTGTGATAGTGCCGGTGCGGCTCTCGGTAGGCCCGGACCAGCTCCTCGAGCACGGCAGCTGCCGCCGGACCGTGGCAGCCTCTGCGCAGGGTGATATCGTCCCAGCGCCGACGCACGAGCTCGCCAGAGATCATCCCGCCTTCACCGACCGCGCTCATGACCGGCGTTCCGGTGCTTGCCATGGCCAAAAAACAGCATGGCGAAAACTAGCATAGCGCGTGCATGGTCGAGATGCCCTCAGCTGCATGCCAGGATTGTCGCAGTCGAGCCACGCGCGCGGGAACTTATGCCCGGAGTGCCGCTGCTCCGGCGCCGGCGGCCCCCGCGGCGGCTTGCTCTCTTCGCAGATGACATGGCAAAAACAGCCTACAGGGGGGCTGCCGCGGCATTGCTATCGGCTTATGCTCGCGTTTGCTGAGCCGGTCGTGGTCCCGCGTGCGCTGCGGGGTCGCAGCGTTCGATGGGGGAGGGCGAGCATGGACACCGACAACGTCAAATGGGTGGCGGTGGCCCTCGTGGTCGGGCTCGTCGCCTTCGCCAGCTACGGCGTGGTGCGCCAGGCGCAGGCCATCGGCGAGGGCAGGATCGTGATGGCGGCCGGCAGCGCACAGTACTACGAGCTGGCCGAGACCTACCGGCGCGATCTGGAGCGCTATGGCGTGACCTTCGAGGTGCAGCGGGGTGCCGAGGGGTTCGCCACGCTGCGGGCGCTGTTGAAGGAGGGACCCGGCATCAACGCCGCCTTCATCAAGGGCGGCTTGGTGGGCAGTCTGCAGGGGCGGCTCGCCACCGAGAAGGCGAAGGGCCGCCACGAGGAGTACGCGCAACTCTGGTCGATCGGGCGGGTGTTCTACGAGCCGATCTGGGTCTTCACCCGCAGCGACATGCCGATCACCAGCCTGCGCGACCTCGAGGGTAAGCGCATCCTCACCGGCACGCGCGAGAGCGGCACCCGGCGCATCGCCAACCAGCTCCTGAAAGCCAACGGCATCGACAAGACCAATGCCACCCGGATCGAGGGCACCCTTCCCGCCGACGCCGTACCGCTCATCGATGGCAGCGTCGACGCCGCGATCCTGATCGACGCGCCGGATTCGGCCCTCATCCAGGCGCTTCTGCGCAACCAGAGCATCCGGCTCATGGACTTCTCGGCCGAGGCGGAAGCCTACGACAATCGCTTCCCGGCCATCGCCAAGGTCGTGCTGCGCAAGGGCGCCGTGGAGTTCAATCCGGTCACCCCGCCGGCCGATATCACGCTGCTGGCGACCTCGGCGGTGCTGGTGGTGCGCAAGGACATGCACCCGGCTCTGCGGAGCCTGCTGACGCACACCGTCATCAGTCATCCCAAGAGCGGCTTCGACAAGGCCGGAGACCCGGTGCTGCTCTACAGGGCGGGCGATTTCCCGTCGGCGAGCGATCCGGAGTTCCAGGTCCCCCCGGAGGCGCGCGCCATCTACAAGACCGGGGAGCTGCCGGTCCTCCTGCGCACCCTGCTGCCGGTCAGCGCGCGCCTGGGGCTGCCGTTCTCCTTCATGGCCTTCGTCAGCAGCTATGGCGGCCAGGCGCTCCTGGTGCTCATCCCCATCGCCGCCCTGGTGATCCCCTTCAGCCGGACGGTGCCTGCGGTCTACGCCTGGATGGTGCGCCGCAAGCTCTGCTACTGGTATCAGCAGCTGAAGGCGCTGGAGCGGAGTCTGGACTCGCGCGGCGCCAAGCTGGACGAGACGGCGCAACTGGCAGATCTGGAGCGCATCGATGGGGCGGTCAGGCGCATCCAGGTGCCGCTGCACTTCTCCAGCGAGCTCTACGACCTGCGCGTCCATATCGGTCTCGTGCGCCAGCGGCTCTCCATGCCGTCGGCGCTGAGATTGGCGGCGGAGTAGCGGCCTTGACGGGGGTTCAATCGCGGGGCTTGAGGTGAACACTTGCATCGTGACGGCATGGACATGAGTACGACTGAGTTCGATCCCCGCGAGGTGCTTGAAAAGTACGTTGCGGTTCTGCAGACGCCGAGCAGCGCGATGGTACGCAGCGAATCGGAGCTGGCCCATCCCAAGGAGGCGATCCGCATCGTCCTGCAGCACTGCATCCGCACAGCCGCCAGCGACGAGGCGCGCGCGTTTCTGCACAACGCCTACGCGTCGCTCAGCAACTTCCAGCAGATCAGCGACGTCGAGCAGGAGGCCCTCGACGTCCTGGACGGCATGGGGGCTCTGGCAGACGAGGGAAGCAAGCTGTTCGGCAAGCAGGCCCGCGAAATCACCCACGTCGCAGGCCCGCTGCAATCGATGCTCGACCGCGTCACAGACGAGCACGCCGTGCTGACGCAGGAGCTCCAGGCGTTGTCGGGCGCGGCGGAGTGAGTGCTGGAGCAGCCCAAGCCGGGACAGGGCCTCTTTGGTGAGCTCCGGTGGGACAATCCTGCGCCGATCAGGACGCCGCAACACTGAGGACCCAGGCATGACAGGCGCAATCGAGATCACCGGCGTCCGCATCCGCCGCGCACTGGTGCCGGTGAGGCGGGTGCTCAACACCCGCGTCGGCCGCTTCACCACGGGGCCGTTCCTGCTCATCGACCTGGAGCTGAAAGGCGGCGGGGTGGGCCGGGCCTTGTGCTTCACCTTCATCCCCGTTGCATTGAAGGTTGTGCCGATCCTGCTCGACGAGCTGGTCGCCGGTGCCAAGGGCCGCAAGATCACGCTGGCCGATGCGCCTGCGGTGTACGACGCCGGCCAGAAACGGCTCACGCACATGGGCCACGAGGGCCTGGCGCAGATGGCGCTCTCCATGTTCGACATGGCGCTTCACGACGTGCTCGCCCGCGAAGCCGGCGTGCCGCTCTACCGGCTGCTCGGCGGCACCGCGGTGTCGCTCCCGACCTACAATAGCTGCGGACTCGGCATCATGGAGCCGCAGGAGGCCGCGCGCGAGGCGAAGGAGCTGGTGGCCGAGCACGGCGGCTTCACGCATGTCAAGCTGCGCATGGGCCGCGACGACGCCGCCGGCGAGATCGCCGCCTACAAGGCGGTGCGCAGCGCCATCGGGCCGGACATTCTCGTCTCCTGCGACTTCAACCAGGGACTGCCGGCCGCCAGTGCGCTCCAGACCTGCCGGGCGATCGACGGCCTCGGCCTCGCCTGGATCGAGGAGCCGGTTGCCTACGACGACTACGACACGCAGGCGCGGCTCGCCACCAAGCTCGCAACCCCCATTCAGATCGGCGAGAACTGGTGGAGCTGGCGCGTCGGCAAGGCGGCCATCGAGACGGGGGCCTGCGACCTGATCATGCCGGATCTGCTGCGCATCGGCGGCGTCACCGGCTGGATGCGGCTCGCCCGGATAGCCGAGGCGCGCGCCGTGCCCTTCTCCTCGCACCTCTCGCCCGACTATTCCGCCCACGTGCTCGCCGCCACGCCCACGCGGCATTGGCTGGAGTACATGGACTGGGGCCAGGACCTCCTCGCCGACCCGCTTGTGCCCGTGCAGGGCTTCACGACGCCGCGGGAGCTGCCGGGCACCGGCGTGGAGTGGAACGAGCCGGCGATCGCGCGCGCTCTGGTCGATGGGTGATATCGGGGCCGGCGCAGGAAGGACGGATAGCGCGCGTGCGAGATGCTTCGGTTGGTACGGTGCATGGCCGGAGGCGACGGAGAGGGCCTACCGCGCCTACCCCGCGCCCGGAATATTGCGGTCGAAGCCGACGTAGACCTCGAACTCGCCGGGGCGGGAGCCCTCGGGGACCCGGAACGTCACCGCGCGCACGACCGAGAAGTAGCCGATCGGGTTGTCGAGGGCGACGTCGACGGCGACGCGCATGCTGTCGGAGGCGACCTTCTGCCGCTTGGAGTCCGTGACGAACACGTTGATCGGCAAGGTGACACGCCCGGTGCGGCCCTTCTGGCCCAGCAGCACCCGGCCGGAGAAGCCATATTTCACGGTGACGCGGCCGTCCTCCACGCTGCACTCGCGCGCCGTCTTGGTAATCTCCCCGCGGTGCATGACGGCCAGGCCGTCGCCCACGTGGCCGGTCTCGTAGACCGTGACATAGCCGTCGCGCGACCAAATCTGGAAGCGGGGGCAGCCGTAAGCCACATCGCCCGAGCCGCCAATTGAGCCGGTCTCGGTCTTGGCCGCGGCCAGCAACTTATCCTGGTCGACGGAGCCGGCGTCTGCCGACTTGCCGCTGCCGAACCAGCCGCTGCCGATGCCGGAGGTCAGCGAGGACATGCCGCACCCCCCGAGCACGGCGAGCAGCGCCCCGAATGCGACGGGCCTCGCGATGGAGGCCAAGGCCTTGCGTACGGTTTGCGTCACGACGCCCCTGTCCGAACACTTGCCCGGTCTCTTGCGGACCGGTATTCCCTTCCCCATCGCGCCGCTTCGGCGCTCATGGACGACTGCCCGGCGATTCGGACTTTACTGCAAGGGGCACCAGGGGCCAAGCGGGAGAAACACGAACCAAGAGCGAACGCACCGTCGTTTTCATGGCCCCCTCCACACCGACTCCCCAGGTTTCGCGTCCGCCCCTGACGATCCTGCTGGCTGCGCCGCGCGGGTTCTGTGCCGGCGTCGATCGCGCCATCAAGATCGTGGAACTGGCGCTGAAACGGTTTGGCCCCCCCGTCTACGTGCGCCACGAGATCGTCCACAATCGTCACGTGGTCGAGTCTCTGAAGGCCAAAGGCGCCATCTTTGTGGAGGAGCTGGACGAGATTCCCGAAACCGGGGCGCCCGTGATCTTTTCGGCACACGGCGTGCCGCAATCCGTCCCGGCAGCGGCCCAGACGCGCGGCCTGAACTACCTGGACGCGACCTGCCCTCTGGTCTCCAAGGTGCACGCCGAGGCGCGGGCGCACCACGAGGACGGCCTTGAGATCGTGCTGATCGGCCACGCCGGCCACCCCGAGGTGATCGGCACGCTGGGCCAGCTCCCTGCCGGCGCCGCCACGCTGATCGAGACCATCGCGGACGCGCGCGCCTTTAAGCCCCGCGATCCGGCCCGGCTTGCCTTCACGACGCAGACGACCCTGTCGGTGGACGATACTGCCGCCATCGTCGCTGTGCTCAAGGAGCGCTTCCCGGCCATGGTCGGCCCGCGCAAGGAGGACATCTGCTACGCCACCACCAACCGGCAGGCCGCCGTCAAGGCGATCGCGCCGCGCTCAGACGCTGTGCTCGTGGTCGGCGCGCCCAACAGCTCCAACTCGCTGCGCTTGGTGGAGGTGGCCGAGCGCGCCGGCTGCCGCAAGGCGGTGCTGGTGCAGCGCGCCGCCGATATTCCCTGGGAGGCCTTCGCAGGCGTTGCGACCCTCGGCATCACGGCGGGCGCCTCGGCCCCGGAACTGCTTGTCACCGAGATCATCGAGGCCTTCCGGGCACGCTTCGACGTGACCGTGGAGAGCGTCGCGACCACGGTGGAGCGCATCGCCTTCAACGTGCCACGCGAGCTGCGCGAGGCTGGCGCACCTTAGCTTCCACCTTATACAGAATCCCCCTCCCCCATGGCCGTCTACACCGAGGTTCCCGACGACGAGCTGGCCCAATTCGTGGCCAGCTACGGGCTGGGCGCGCTCTTGTCCTACAAGGGCATCGCCGAGGGCGTGGAGAACACCAACTATCTCATCCACACCGGGAAGGGGCCGTATTTTCTCACCCTCTACGAGAAGCGCGTCGCGCCGGCCGACCTGCCCTTCTTTCTGGGCCTGATGGAGCACCTGGCCAAGGCCGGCATCAATTGCCCGACGCCGGTGCACGACACGGAAGGCCGCGTGCTGCGCACGCTGGCGGGGCGGCCGGCGGCGATCATCACCTTCCTGGAGGGCGTCTGGATCCGCCGCCCGCAGCCGCGCCACTGCGGCCCTGTGGGCAAAGCCCTGGCCGGGCTGCACGTGGCCGGCCGCGGCTTCCAGCTGACACGCGCCAACGCCCTCGGCCCCAGCGGTTGGCGGCCCCTGTACGAGCGCTTCGCGGCCCGCGCCGACGAGATTGCGCCGGGCCTTGCGGGCACCATCGGCCAGGAGCTCGACTTCCTGGACGCGAATTGGCCGACCGGCCTCGATCAGGGCGTCATCCACGCGGACCTGTTCCCGGACAACGTGTTCTTTCTGGGCGACACCCTGTCGGGGCTCATCGACTTCTACTTCGCCTGCAACGACGCGCTCGCCTACGATATCGCCGTCACCCTCAACGCCTGGTGCTTCGAGAGCGACCACAGCTTCAACATCACCAAGGGGCGGGCGCTGCTGAAGGGCTACGAGAGCATGCGTCCCCTGTCGCCCGAGGAGCGCGAGGCCTTGCCGATGCTGGCGCGCGGCGCGGCGCTGCGCTTCCTGCTGACGCGCGGCTACGACTGGCTGCACACCGACGGCAACGCGCTGGTCAAGCGCAAGGACCCGCTCGAGTACCTGCGCCGGCTCAAGTTCCATCGCGGCGTGAAGAGCGCCGCGGATTATGGCTTGCTCGAATAGCCCAGCACGCGAGCGGACCCGGATGGAGCGATGACGGACAGGCCGCAAATCACCATCTACACCGACGGGGCGTGCTCCGGGAATCCGGGGCCTGGCGGCTGGGGGGCGATCCTGATGTCGGGGGCGCACCGCAAGGAGCTCAGCGGCGGCGAGGCGGAGACCACCAACAACCGCATGGAGCTCTTAGCCGCCATCGCGGCGCTGGAGGCGCTGAAGCGGCCGTCGCGGGTCGATCTCCACACAGACTCGGAGTACGTGAAGAACGGCATCAGCGCCTGGATCCACGGCTGGAAGCGCAACGGCTGGCGCACCAGCGCCAGGCAGCCGGTGAAGAACGCCGAGCTGTGGCAGCGCCTCGACGCCGCCCGGGCGCGCCACGAGGTGCACTGGCACTGGGTCAAAGGCCACGCCGGCCACCCCGAGAACGAGCGCGCCGACGAGCTGGCGCGGGAGGGGATGCGGCCGTTCAAGGGAAGGGGGCGATAGGGCTGCCTTGGCCCCACCGAACGAATCATGATCAGGATGCCGCCGCCCTTCAATGACGTGGACCTTCCATGACCGTGGCGACGAGCTATCTCGAAGGCCTCAATCCGGAGCAGCGGCGCGCCGTCGAGCACGGCGTCGCCGGCAGGGGTGTCAATGTCGCCGGCCCCCTTCTGGTCATTGCCGGCGCCGGCTCCGGCAAGACCAACACGCTTGCGCACCGCGTCGCCCATCTGATCGTCAACGGGGCCGACCCCGGCCGCATGCTTCTCCTCACCTTCTCGCGCCGCGCCGCGGCCGAGATGGAGCGCCGCGTCGGGCGCATCGTTGCGCGCACCCTGGGCGAGGCCTTCGCGCGGAGCCCGATCGGCTGGTGCGGCACCTTTCACGCCATGGGCGCCCGGCTGCTGCGGACCTATGCCCGGTCCATCGGCCTCGATCCCGGCTTCACGATCCATGACCGGGAGGACTCAGCCGATCTCATGAACCTGGTGCGCCACGAGCTGGGCCTGTCGGCGAAGGCCGAGCGGTTTCCGTTGAAAGGCACCTGCCTTGGCATCTACTCGCGCGCCGTCAACGCGGCCGAGCCCCTCGATGCCGTCTTGAGGAAGCAATTCCCCTGGTGCGCCGGGTGGGAGGCGGAGCTGCGGTGTCTCTTCGAGGCCTATGTCGAGGCCAAGCAGAAGCAGCAGGTCCTGGATTACGACGATCTGCTGCTCTACTGGGCCGAGTTGATGAAGGTGCCAGATCTCAACGGCGAGGTCGGCGGCCTGTTCGACCATGTGCTGGTGGACGAGTACCAGGATACCAACGCCCTGCAGGCCTCCATCCTCCTCGGCCTGAAACCGGGCGGCGCCGGGTTGACCGTCGTCGGCGACGATGCGCAGGCCATCTACGGCTTCCGCGCCGCGACCGTCCGCAACATCCTCGATTTTCCGCAGGCGTTCACGCCGCCCGCCACCCTCGTCACGCTGGAGCGGAACTACCGCTCGACGCCCGCCATTCTGGACGCCTCCAACGCCGTTATCGGCCTTGCGCGCGAGCGCTTCACGAAGAACCTTCGCTCGGTGCGGAAATCGGGCACCAAGCCGGCTCTCGTCGCCGTCCTCGACGATGCCGGCCAGGCCGGATTCATCGTGGCCACCGTCCTGGAGAACCGCGAAGGGGGAATGGCGCTCAAGGACCAGGCCGTGCTGTTCCGCACCGCGCATCACAGCGCCGTGCTGGAGATCGAGCTCGCCCGCCGCAACATCCCCTTCAGGAAGTTCGGCGGGCTCAGGTTCATCGAGGCCGCGCATGTCAAGGACATGCTGGCCATCCTTCGCTGGGTCGAGAACCCCGCCGACCGCGTGACCGGCTTTCGCGTGCTCCAGCTGCTGGATGGCGTCGGCGCGGCCACGGCCGGCAGCGTCCTCGATGCGATGTCGGATCCGAAGCCGGGCGGGGACGCTGTCGCGGCGCTGGCCGCCTTCCGCCCGCCGGCACGAGCGACCGAGCCGTGGCGCGAGCTGGTGCGGCTCTTCGATCAGCTGCGCCGCCGCCGGGCCTCCGATTGGCCGGCCGAGCTCGATCTGGTGCGGCGATGGTATCAGCCCCTCCTCGAGCAGCGCTACGACGATGCGCATCTCCGCGCCACCGACCTCGACCAGCTGGCGCGCATTGCGGCAACCTGCCCCTCGCGAGCGAGATTCCTGACCGATCTCACACTCGACCCGCCCGATGCCGCAAGCGGCGAGGCCGGGGCTCCCCACCGCGACGAGGACTATCTGGTCCTCTCCACCATCCACTCGGCCAAGGGCCAGGAATGGAAGGCCGTGTACGTGCTGAACGTCGTGGACGGCTGCATCCCGTCCGATCTGGCGACCGGCAGCGCCGAGGACATCGAGGAGGAGCGGCGCCTGCTCTACGTGGCGATGACGCGGGCGAAGGATCGGCTGATGCTGGTTCTGCCGCAGCGCTTCTACACCCACCAACAGGCCCGGCGCGGCGACCGGCATGTCTACGCGGCACGCAGCCGCTTCATTCCGGGCGGCCTTCTCGATCGGTTCGAGATGCGCGCGTGGCCAGCCGCACCCCGAGCCGCATTCGCCGCTACAGCCTCCGGGGCCACGGTTGACCTCATGTCGCGCATGCGCGGCCGATGGCAGCAGACGGGCACCTGAGTGCGAGGCCGCGAGCTACGCCGCCTGCCTCGCCCTGCGCGCCAGCGCCAGCAACGCGTCGTCCCCGCACGCGGCGATCGGGGTGAAGTCGCGGTGGGCGATCCACTCGGGCCGCGTGAACCTGGTGATGTGGTTGGAGACGGCGCACAGCGTGAGATACACGATCTTGCGCGGGTAGGGCGTCATGTTGGGCGGCGAGGCGTGGGCCAGGTTGCCGTGGAACATGAGCACCGTGCCGGGCTTGCCCGTGGGCGCGACGATGCCGCCGTCCTCCACCAGCCGCGTCACCGTGGGGTTGTCGAGCGTCCACAGCGGATAGCTGGTGGTGGCCTTGTCGTGGCCGGCGGCCAGCGTGCCGCGCCTGTGGCTCTTAGGAATGAACATCAGCGGCCCGTTCACCGCCATCACCTCGTCCAGGAACACCGCGATGTTCATGGCGCGCGCCTCGGGCATGCCGTCGTCGCGCTGCCAGGTGCCGTAGTCCTGGTGCCATTGCCACAGCTCGCCGTCGAACGGCGCCTTGGCGTTGATCTTGTACTGGTGCATGTAGACCGGCTCGCCGAACAGCTGCTCCAAGGGCTCGATCAGCCGCGGATGGCGACCCAGGAGGGCGAAGGCCTCGTTGTAGGTGTGGGCCGCGAACGCGGTGCGCGGCGCGCCGGATTTCTCGCGCCAGACCTCCTTGCGGTCGGTGGCGTAGATGGCCTCCGCCTCGGCGCGCAGAAGCGCCACCTCCTCCTCGGAGAAGCACTCGGGCATCACCAGATAGCCAAGCTCGTCGAACGCCTTGAGCTGCTCGGGGCTGAGCCGCATCGTATCCTCCTCAATTTGCTTCGCTTCGCTCGCTACAAGAGCCTAGGCCAGCGCGCAGGCGCGGGCAACGACACGAGATGCAACCGGGGAATGTGAATGCCGAGCCGCCGCCGCGTCCTCAAGGCCTTCGCAGCGGTCGCCGCTCTCGGCGGCGGCCTCGCCACCGCGGCGCGCGGCAACGCCTACTATCGCGGGCCCGTCTCCGACCACTTCGACGGCACGCGCTTCTTCAATGCCGGCGGCGGCGGCGGCCCCAGAGGGCCGCTCGATCTGCTGCGCTGGACGCTCATCGAGCCCTGGGCCCCTTGGCCATCCAGCTTGCCGAGCCCGTTTCCGCCGGACCGCCCTCCCGCAGCCGTGAACGGCGACACCATACGCATCGCCTACATCGGCCACGCCAGCTTCCTCCTCCAGACCCGGGCCTTGAGCATCCTGATCGACCCGGTGTGGGTGGAGCGCGCAGGCCCGTCGGGGCTCATCGGGCCGAAGCGCGTCAACCCGCCGGGCCTCGCCTTCGACGACCTGCCGCGGGTCGATTGCGTGCTCCTCACGCACAACCACTACGACCATATGGATGTGGCCACGATCGCCCGCCTGTGGCAGCGCTTCGCCCCGCGCATCGTCACGCCGCTCGGCAACGACGCCATCCTGCGCGCGGCCGTGCCGGGGCTTGCGGCGGAGGCCGTGGACTGGAACGCTCATGTCGATCTCGGCGCCGGCGTGGCGGTGCATGCCGAGCCGAGCCTGCACTGGTCCGCCCGCGGCGCCCTGGACCGCAGCCACGCGCTGTGGGCGAGCTTCGTGGTGCAGGCCGGGGCGAGGAAGGTCTACTGCGTGGGCGACACCGGCTTCGGCGACGGCGCCCTGTTCAAGCGCGTCCGCCAGCGCCATCCGGGTCTGGCGCTGGCGCTGCTCCCCATCGGCGCCTACGAGCCGCGCTGGTTCATGCGCAACGCCCACATGAACCCGCAGGAGGCCGTGGAGGCCCTGGAGCACTGCGGCGCGGCCGAGGCGCTCGGCCACCACTGGGGCACATTCCGCCTCAGCAGCGAGGCGGCCGAGCAGCCGGCCGCAGACCTTGCCGCGGCGCTGGCCGCGCGCGACATCCCGTCCGTGCGGTTTGCAGCCGTGCGGCCGGGTGAGGTGCGCACGC
>JBAPMW010000856.1:0-8126 GCA_049278815.1 Hyphomicrobiaceae bacterium | reverse complement strand
TCCCAAGTCCGTCTGGCGGCTGGCAAGCTGTCCATCAAAATCGAGTTCCGAAGCGAGGGGATTGATTATGGCCTTGAGCGACAGAATCGAGCAGGCCAAGCGGAAATTCGCGCACACCCACGGAATGCCGCCGGACGACCCGAAGACCCTTGAGGCCTTCTTCACGCATTGCGTCCTCAGGCACAGAAATATGTCGCCTTTCCAGGCTCAACAATCGTGGCAGGGTGAGCGCAAGATTCTTGTCGGCGGCACCCAGGACACGCAGCTCGACGCCATCGCCATCTTTCTCAACGGCACCGCGCTCCGCCCGAACGACGATCTGGCCCCGCTGGAGCAACTCGCCAGCGACGATGCTCCGATCGACCTCAGCTTCATCTTTGTGCAGGCGACCGGGGCCGAGCTCGAAAAGGGCGGGCTCACTCAGAAGATCGCCGCATTCGGCTCGGGCGTGTTCAGCTTCCTCGACCCTTCCGCCAACGCCAGAAGGGGGGTCAACGCGGCCCTTCAGGAGTGGATCGAGCTCAAAGACCGCATCTTCGAGGTCCTGGACGAGCATGACATCGAAGGCTGCTGCGAGTGCGCGATGTATTTCGTCTCACCGCGCAGGATCGTCATGGACGACAACATCGCACGCGCGATCGATGCGGCGAAGAACGCCATCGCAAACCACAAAGCGCTTGCCGACAAAATCCATGTGGTGGACTTCACCGAGATGGGGCTGGACAAGATCGAGAGCCTCATCAGCGAGGCAATCCAGGATCGCCCCTCCATCACGATCCCCGCGTCGACCTTCGTCAAGCTTCCGCCCATCAAGGGGGTGGAAGCCTGCTACGTCGGCTACCTCACCGGCCTGCAACTCATGGACATCATCGCCCAGCCGTTCGCCGACGGCGACCGGCAGATCAAGAGCAGCATCTTCTCGAGCAACGTGCGCGCGTTTCTGGGGCTCGGTGGGCGCGTCAATGCCTCGATAGCGGGAACCCTCGCGGACAGGAGACAGCGCGGCCAGCTCGCTTTGCGCAGCAACGGTGTCGCCGTCGTCGCCCAGGGTCAACGCAAGCTGCCGGACGGCTCGCTGGCACTCACGGGCGCGCAAATCGTCAACGGCTGCCAGACGTCCCACACCCTCTTTCACAACCGCCAGCACCTGACGGGCGACGACGCCGCCTCGGTCTGCGTTCCAGTCAAGATCATCGTCACTGACAACAAGGACATCGAGGATGCGACGATCCTCGGCCTTAATCGGCAGACCCCGATCGACGAGACGCAGCTGTTCTCGCAGAAGGACCTCGTCGATCGGTTGGCGGCCAGGTTCAAGGACGCGCTCGCCAGCAAGACGAGCTCGGTCCTGTTCGAGGCCCGGACCGACGAGTACAAGCACAGCGGCAAGGCGGACGCCGACCGGATCGTCACCCTCTACGACCTGCTTTATGCCGGCTCCTCGGCATTCTACCGCACGCCGGAGCAGACGGCGCGGCGCCGGCGTGAGCAGATCGTCGAGGACCTGCGCAGCGGCACCATCCTCTCCAAGGAGCAGGACGTGGTCTCACTGTTCCTGTGCGGCAACATGATCGTCGAAGCGCGCCGAGCGGTCGCCGCCAAGCATAAGAAGCGATATGCAATGATGAACATGCTATACTATTGCATGCGCCTGTTGGCCGAGAAGCATCAGGGCATCACCGATCCGCCACGGGATATGCACGGGGACGACGCCAAGGCCTACTTCGACAGCCTCGGGACGGTTCTGCTCGACCCTAAGCTGTCCGCAAAAGCCGCCGCTCGGGCCACCGAGATTGTGGCCGCAGCCTGCTCGGTCAAGAAGCTCAAGATGACCGCTGACAACGCCCGCAGCGCCGCGCTCGCCACCGAGGTCCGCAAGCTGGCAGCCAAATCGAGGCTGGGCGGTCTCTTCGGGTGAGCGGAAACAGAAATCAGAAGCGATGGTTCTGATTTCTGACTTCCGACCCCGGCTCACGGTCGCCAAGCCAGGAAGTTGGCGATCAGCCTGAGGCCCAGGGTCTGGCTCTTCTCGGGGTGGAACTGGGTGCCGGCGACGTTGCCCTTGCCCACCATCGCCGTCACGGGGCCGCCGTAGTCGGTCTCCGCCACCAGCGCCGAGCGGTCGGGCGTGACCAGGTGGAAGGAGTGCACGAAATAGGCGTGCAGCCCATCGGGACCGGTGGCGATGCCCTCAAGCAGCGGGTGCCGGTTGACGACGCAGAGCGTGTTCCAGCCCATGTGGGGGATTTTGAGGCCCGGGGTGGCCGGCTCGATCGCCTTCACGTCGCCGGCAATCCAGCCGAGCCCCTCGGTGACGCGGAACTCCAGCCCGCGCTCGGCCATCAGCTGCGCGCCCACGCAGATGCCGAGGAATGGCCGCCCCTTGCGGCGCACGCTCTCCTCCAGGGCCTCGCCCATGCCCGGCACGGCGTCGAGCCCGGCCTTGCAGTCGGCGAAGGCGCCGACGCCCGGCAGAACGACGCGGTCGGCGGCGAGCACCACGTCGGGGCTGGCCGTTACAGCGATGGCGGCCTCCGCCTCGCTCTCGCGCGCGGCGCGCTCGAAGGCCTTGGCGGCAGAGTGGAGATTGCCGGAGCCGTAGTCGATGATGGCGACGCGTTGCATTGGGGCGGCGGCTCGATGGCGGCGTGGGGCAGCACGAAGGTGCGGCGGGCCCGCAGCAGGCGTGCAGACGGCGCTCTCGGTATCACACGGCCTCTGCCCCGCCAACCCCGAGCGGCGCCGGAGCCCGCGCGACGCTTGGGATGGCGTTGGGGATGGAGGACGGTCTGAAACGAAACGCAGGATCGAGGCGCCGCGCGGATCCCCTCTCCCCGCTTGCGCGGAGAGGGTTAGGGTGAGGGGCAGCCACAAGGGAAACCCTCTCCACAGGGGGCCTCAAGCATGGCGAATACCGGGAGCCTGTTGATAGGTCGGAGCCTCTTGCTGCCCCTCACCCCATCCCTCTCCCCGTCGCCCTCGGGACCCTTGTGACGAGCGCGGCACTCGTGAACCGCCCGAGGGCGGCGGGGAGAGGGAGGAGCCCGCCGAGACCGTCTGACCCCGTGCGGCCGCAATCGGCGGTTAGGCGGAGGGCAAACGACACTCCAAGGGAGGCTCCGATGCGCAAGCTCACCTTTTACCACGCCCCCCAGTCGCGCTCGTCGATCGCGCGCTGGATGTTGGAGGAGCTCGGCGAGCCCTACGATGTCCATCTCCTGAGCCTGAAGAAGGGCGAGAATCGCGCACCCGCCTATCTTGCGGTGAACCCCATGGGCAAGGTGCCGGCGCTCCGGCACGGCGACGCTGTTGTCACCGAGGCCGCGGCCATCTGCTGCTATCTGGCCGACGAGTTTCCGGGCGCGGGCCTCAACATCCCGGTCGGCGATCCGCGCCGCGGCGTCTATCTCAAGTGGCTGTTCTTCGGACCGGGCTGCATTGAGCCCGCCGTCACCGAACGCGCCTTCCCCCGCAAGGAGCCGGCGCCCCGCTCGACGCTCGGCTTCGGCGACTTCGACACTGTGATGGACGTGGTGGCGAAGGCCACGGCGGAGGCTGGGCCCTATCTCATGGGCGAGCCGTTCACCGCCGCCGATGTCACCATCGGCTCGCAGCTGCGCTACGGCATGATGTTCAAGCTGATCCCCGAGCGGCCCGAGTTTGCCGCCTACGTCGCCCGGCTGAACGAGCGCCCGGCCTTCAGGCGCGCCGTGGAGAAGGACGCCAACCTGCAAGCGGAGCAGGAGCGCGGCGGCTGAGCGCCGGCCGGAGTCCGCGCGAAGCGCGTCACCCGACCCACGATTCCAGAATTTCGGCGGACCGATTTCCGGGATGCCCCGCCCGGCTGCCGTGATAGCCTTGCCGATCGACGCAAGACCCCGAGGTGCCGGGCATGGCGAAGGTGCTGATCCTGATCGGGCTCGCGCTGGTTGTCGTCGGGCTCCTCTGGCTTGCAGGCGAGCGGCTGGGCCTCGGGCGGCTGCCCGGGGACATCGTCATCGAGCGGGAGAGCTTCACGTTCTACTTTCCGCTGATGACGGCGCTGATCGTCAGCGTGGTGCTGAGCCTGCTGCTCTGGCTGGTGAGCCGCTGGTGAAGCGCGGCGGGCGCTACTTCGGGGCGCGCTTGGCGAGGATGCGCTGCAGGGTGCGGCGGTGCATGTTGAGGCGGCGCGCGGTCTCGGAGACGTTGCGGTTGCACAGCTCGTAGACCCGCTGGATGTGCTCCCACCGCACCCTGTCCGCCGACATGGGGTTCTCGGGCGGCGGTGCCTTCTCGTTGTGGGGCGCCAGCAGCGCGTCGGTCACATCGTCCGCATCCGCCGGCTTGGCGAGGTAGTCCACCGCGCCGAGCTTCACGGCGGTGACCGCGGTGGCGATGTTGCCGTAGCCGGTCAGCACGATGGTGCGTGCCGTGGGCCGCACCTTGGCGAGCTCGGCCACCACGTCGAGGCCGTTGCCGTCGTCCAGTCGCATATCGACGACCGCGAAGGCGGGGGCCTTGGCATGAATGAGAGCGAGCCCCTCGGCCACGGAGTGCGCCGTGCGCACCTCGAAGCCGCGACCCTCCATCGCCTTGCCCAGACGCTGCACGAACGCCCGATCATCGTCGACCAGGATCAGCGAGCGGTCCTGGGGCAGCTCATCGGGTTTGAATGACAGGTCCTCGGTCACGGCAGTGCCTCCGCACTCAAGATATCATAGCGGGCGGCAACGGTACACCCAAGCCCTTGTTGCCCAAGCCCTTGTCGGCCATTCTGCTTAACTCGGCGCGCCTTGGCCAGTCCGAACCCGTCCGAACGGCGTCTGCTCCTCCGGGTGGGCGTCGCCATGGCCGTTCTGGCGGCTTTCAAACACCGGGCGGGGCCAGACGATCCTGGCGATGGCACCGGCCGCCGGCGCTGGCCGGTTGTCCAGCGAGACCGTGGCTCCGGACCGCTCCAGCAGCGTCTTGGCGATGAAGAAGCCGAGCCCCATGCCGTGCGGCTTGCCGTTCTTGCCCCAGTCGGCGCCCCGGTCCGCGTGCCGCGCCGGCCGCGTCGTGACGTAGGGCTCGCCAAGGGCGTCCAACACCAGCGGCGATACCCCCGGCCCATCGTCGGCGATGGTGATGCCCACCTCCCGCTCCGACCAAGTGGCGGTAATCTCTACCGTCTCGTGCGCGAAATCGACGGCGTTCTCGACCAGGTTGGCGATGCCATAGAGGACGCCCGGCCGGCGTTCGCCCCCGGGCTCGCCGGCCCCGGCGCTGCCCGCCTCCGGGGCGGCGCTGATGACGACCTTGGTCCTGTAGCCGCGATAGGGCGCGGCCGCTTCCTCGATGAGCTCCCTGACGGTGACTTGCGCCACCAACGGATCGGGCTGCTGCGTGCCGCGCGTCAGCTTGCGCAGGATCTCGCGGCACCGCTCGGCCTGGCTCTGCAGCAGCGCCAGGTCGTCCGCGAAGCTGCCGTCCACCGGGGCGCCGCGCGCCAGCTCCTTGGCCACCACGGAGATGGTGGAGAGCGGCGTGCCAAGCTCGTGCGCGGCCGCGGCGGCGAGGCCGTCGAGAGCGTGCAGCTGCTGCTCCCTCGCCAGCACCATCTCGGTGGCGGAGAGCGCATCGGCCATCTGGCGCGATTCCTTGGCCAGCCGCCAAGCGTAAAGCGCCAGGAACAGCATGCCGGAGAGGACGGACGCCAGCGCGCCGACGTTATAGAGCGTCGGCAGATCGAGGCTGCCCGGCGGCGCCCACGGCAGCGGCCGGCCGAAGAACGCAAGCGCCGTCGTGGCCAGCGCCGCCAGCACACCGAGCGCGATGGTGTTGGGTGGCGGCAGCGTGGCGGCTGAGACCGTGACCGGCGCCACGATCAGGAATACGAAGGGGTTCTCGATGCCGCCCGTAAGGTAGAGGAGAGCGGCGAGCTGAAGAATATCGTAGGCGAGCAGGATGGTGGCGAACGAGGCGCTGAGCCGGGTGCGGGCCGGATACCGCATGCGCAGGAAGACGTTGAGCCATGCGCTCAATGCGATCAGGGCCAGGCAGATGCCGATGTCGAACTGGAAGCCCAGGCCGAAGCGGACGAAGGAGACGGTTGCGAGCTGCCCCGCCACGCCGAACCAACGCAGCCGCCCGGCCGTCTGCAGCCGCAGACGGCTTTCTCCTGCCTCCTTGCCTAGCCATTCGAGCTGCGGCATCGTCGGTAAACTCGCGCTCGCCGGGGTCCGGTCAAGAGCCGCGCCCATCCCCTCGCGCATCTTGCCGCCCGCCATGCGTCCCGTCTTGCTCGGGGGCAACAACCTGCCCCACATAGAGGAGCGACCGTTGGCTCGCCATATGGTCCCAGCGGACCGGCAGACGGCCAGGGGTCGCGAACTCCTACACCATATACGGAAAATGCAGAAGCTCACGCCGCAGGATGACAACAACGCCGCCCCGCCCGTCCAGGTGCGGGCGCTGCGCAAGGTTTATGGCGAGGTCGTGGCCGTCGATGCCATCGACTTCAGCCTGCGGCGCGGGTCCATCACGGCGCTGCTGGGCGGCAACGGCGCCGGCAAGACCACCACCATCGCCATGCTCATGGGTCTCGTCACCCCGACCTCGGGCGAGGCCAGGGTCTTCGGCGCCGACATGGCGCGCGAGCGCTACCGGGTGCTGCACCGCATGAATTTCGAGAGCCCCTATGTGGACGTGCCCATGCGGCTCACCGTGCGCCAGAACCTGGAGGTGTTCGGTCGGCTCTACGGCGTTGCCGCGTTGGGACAGCGCATCGAGGTGCTTGCCGGCGAGCTGAGGCTCGCCGACCTGCTGGACCGGCCCTACGGCAAGCTCTCAGCCGGGCAGAGGACGCGCGTGAGCCTCGCCAAGGCGCTGCTCAACGCGCCGGAGCTGCTGCTGCTCGACGAGCCGACCGCCTCGCTCGACCCCGACACCGCCGACTGGGTGCGCACGCGGCTCGAGGCCTACTGTCGGGGTCGTACCGCCACCATCGTGCTGGCCTCCCACAACATGGCCGAGGTGGAGCGCCTCGCCGACCGGGTGATCATGCTGGGGAAGGGCCGCATCGTCGCCGACGACACCCCCCAAGGGCTGATCGCCCGCTTCGGCCGGCGCGACCTTGAGGAGACGTTCCTCGCCATCGCCCGGCGTGACGCCGATGAGACAGCGCTGAACCCATGAGCCTCACCGCGGACAGCGCGCTCCGCGAGCAGACGGGTCTCGCCGCCTCAGTGCGCCGCGTCTCGGCCATGGTGCTGCGCCATTGGTACGTGATCCGCTCGTCCTGGCCGCGCGCCGCGGAGCTTATCTACTGGCCGCTGGTGCAGATGCTCACCTGGGGCTTCCTGCAATCCTACCTCGCGCAGACGACGAGCCTTGCCGGCCGGGCGGCCGGCCTGTTCATCGGCGGCGTGCTGCTGTGGGACATCCTGGTGCGCGGCCAGCTCGGCTTCTCGATCGCGTTCCTGGAGGAGCTGTGGGCGCGCAATCTCGGACATCTGATGATGAGCCCGCTGCGGCCGGCCGAGCTGATCGCCTCGCTGATCGTGGTCAGCCTGGTCAAGCTCTCCGTTGCCATGGTGCCGGTCATGCTCATGGCCTATTGGTTCTTCGGCTTCAACGTGCTGAGCCTCGGCATCGGGTTTGCGGCGCTGTTCGCCAACCTGACGGTCATGAGCTGGTCCATGGGTCTCATCTCCGCCGGCGTGGTGCTGCGCTGGGGGCTCGGGGCGGAGAACTTCGCCTGGCTCGTGGCCTTCGTGCTGCTGCCGCTGTGCTGCGTCTACTATCCGGTGGCGACACTGCCGGACTGGCTGCAACCCGTTGCGCTGGCGCTGCCCCCCACCTACGTGTTCGAGGGGCTCCGAGCGCTCGTCACGCACCACACCTTCGAGGCGGGCTACATGCTCACGGCGCTGCTCCTCAACGTCGTCTATTTCGGGCTCGGTGCTGCTGCCTTCGCCTTCTTCCTGCGCCGCGCGCGCGCCAGCGGCGCGCTCGTGCAGATGGGCGAGTAGGCACATGGTCGAAGTTATGCCCCATCGCCGCCACAACGTAGGATGCAATAAGTGGAGCGCATTGCACCGATGCAGCCCACGACCTGCGCAAATCGGCGCAATAGGGGCTGACGCCCTGTTGCACCCTACGAT
>JBAPMW010000855.1:0-3217 GCA_049278815.1 Hyphomicrobiaceae bacterium | reverse complement strand
GCGCCGGCCCAGCCGGTGGCAATCGTGCGCTCGTGCCCGAGAGCGCGCAGGGCGCGGTCGGCCAAGGCCTCCAGGGGCACCGGCGTGGCCGAGGCGCGCACGGCGGCCACCACCTCCGACAGAATCTCGCGACGGGCCTCCTCGATCCTGCTCTGCGCCGGCTTTGCCGCGCCCGCTTCCTCGCGCGGACCGTCGGTCGGCTCACCGGAGACGAGCAGGTCGATCAGAGCGGACTCGCGCACCTCGCCGTCGCAGATTGCCGTGTAGGGGGCGGCGGTGAAATCGTTGGCGAACACCATGGTGCGGCGGGCGTGGGCGCGCAGGCGGATGAGCACCGGGGTGAAATCGGCATCGCCGGACAGGATGATGAACTCGTCGAAGTAGGTCTCGTGCATCAGCAGATCGCGGATATCCATCACCATGCGGATATCGGCGGAATTCTTGAGCTGCGCCGTGAGCGGCGGGCAGTCGATCACCTCGAACCCGGCGCGCAGAAAGTGGTGGCGCACGAACGGGAACGAGCTCATGTCGGTGGAGTTGTCGTGCGCGTTACGCCGCGGCACGGGGTTGCCGTAGCAGCGGTTCATGACGATGCGGCGCGGCGTGGCGTCGAAGGCCGCGTTCGTGGCGGTGATCAGCTTGCCGTTCTCGATCTCGCGCAGCCAGCGGGCGGAGTCCTTGGCGAAGCGCTTGGCGGCCTCCTCACTCTTGCGCTTCAGCGACAGGTAGATGTTGTCGTAGTCGACGAACACCGCGCTGAGGCACGGCCCGCCCGCTTCCCGCTTCATCCCGTTCCCCCGACCTGCCGATCTTGCCGCCTTGGCGCCACGTCGCTGCCTCAAATGGAAAATCTGAGTCGCGCAACGGCTGCAAGGCACAGGAGAGCACACCTGTGTAGCATCAACCGTTATCGGAGGTGCGCGGGGTGGGTTGCAGGTGCTTTTGGGCTGGGTGCGCAAGAGCGAGGTTGTCGAGGGGCAAGAGCCAGCGAGGCAACACTGGTTGTAGTGCCCAATCGAGATGAGGAGGTCGTGATACCCGCGCCGTGGCTCAGGTCCAGGCCAGCCGGCCCAAGAGACATGCTGCACGCACGACCCTGAACTTGGTCCGTGCCGACGCGCCCGTTGGCATGCGTGCATGTGACCCAATTCTGCCGCTACCCGGCGGATGCTGACGGATCACAAGTTGCGCAAAAGTTCTGACTCGACGGTGCAGCCGCCACCAAGTCCACGGGCCGCGCCTTGTCGAGGGGTACGCACGTTAGAATCGTCGCAATTGGATACAACTGCGGCCAAGTTGCGCAAGAGTCTTGTCGCAGAGTCCCTCACGACGAGAAGCGACGCATACCCGAATAGATTTCAGGGGGCCGGCATCGGGGAGGAAGGTGGGCATTGGCAGGAGCGATCATGGCGAGGGGGATCTTCGTAAACTACCGTCGGGACGACGCCAGGGACGTGGCCGCTCGCATCCGTGATCGCTTGGCCGCCACGTTCGGCAACGCCAACGTCTTGATGGACGTGGACTACCTGAAAGCCGGCCAACGCTTCGACGAGGAGCTGGAGAAGGCGCTCAGCGAGACCGCTGTGTTCCTGGCGTTGATCGGCCCGCGATGGGCGGAGCTGTTGGCCGAGCGGCAGCATGCCCCTTTGCACCCCTGGCCCGCCGGCCGCCGCATCGCGGAACGTCTCGCGATAGTGCCCTCCCTCGGGATGGGGTGTGAGCCCGAGCAGGCGGACGATGTCGTCAGCGGCAGGGAGCACCCGATCTGTCCTCAAACCAGCGCCAGCAGCCGCGTCGGCCCGCCGGTGGCGCCTTTGATCTTGGGGGCACCGACGACCAGGGTGGCGCCGCGCGGCGGCACGCCGTCGAGGTTGGCGATGCATTCGAGGCCCCAGCGGCCGGAGGGCAGCCAGGCGTAGTGGGTCTTGAAGTCGGTGGAGGCGCCGAAGTCGAGCGAGAGGGTGTCCACGCCCATGCCGCGCACGCGCCGCTCCTTCATCAGCCAGTCGGCGGCCTCGGGATGGAAGCCCGGAAAGTGCAGGCCGCCCTTGGCGTCCTTGCCTGCGAAGACCTCCGTACCCAGGCGCTTGCCCCATCCCGCGTTCATCGCCACGCAGGCGCCGCGCGGCAGCCGGCCGTAGCGGCGCTCCCAGGCCCGCAGGTCGGCGGGCGTGACCTGATAGTCGGGATTGCTCGCGGCCTTGCTCGTCACGTCGATCACCGCCAGCGGCACCACCAGCTGATCCACGGGGAGCGTGTCCGGGCCGTCGCCGCTCGCCGCGAAATGCAGCGGCGCATCCATGTGCGTGCCGGCGTGCTCCAGCACGGTCCATTCGAACATGTTGAAGCCGTCGACCTTGAAGTCCTTGAGCCGCTTCAGCGCGATGCCGGGCGTGCCGAAGAAGGTCGGGAACTCCGGAGTCATCGCATGCGTGAGGTCGACCACCCTGGAGAAGCGCGGGAACGTCTGCTGCGCCTCAGCCTTGTCCGGCGCCCAGGCCGCGGCCGTCGCAGCCGCGGCAGCCGCGCCTGCGCCCCTGAAGAAGCCTCGGCGCGACAGCTTGGAAACGACATGCTCGATGCATCCCGGTGCACACATGCTGCTCTCCTTAGGTTCCGGCCAATCGGAGCTCACACCGGGGCATGGTACAACACCTCGCGTGCGGCCACCATCGGCCTACGGACCGGCCGCTATGGCAGCTCACCCACAGCATAGCGTTGAATGGTGGGGCCGACGTATCTCACGATGTCGTCGGGGGACATCTCGGCCACGGGCGGAATCTTGAGGACGTAGCGGCAGAGCGCGAGCCCCAGGATCTGGCTGGCGATCAGACCGGCGCGCCGGCGTGCCTCCGTCCTGCCGGCGGCACGGGCGAGTGCCGGCATGACCTGCGAGGCGAACACGTCGCGCACCTTGCCGGCCGCATCCTCGTTTGACGCTGCGGAGCGCAACAGGATGACGAGGCCGCTCCGGCCGTTGCCTCCCTCCCACAGCTCGATGGCGTGCCGGACGAGGGTCGCGCCGATCTCGGACGGCCGCACGTCCTCCAAGGTGGGAAGCCGGAGGTCGAAATCGGCCGCGCGCGCGAACAGGGCATCCTTGCTGCCGAAGTAGCGCATCACCATCGCGGCATCGATCGAGGCGCGGGCAGCTATGTCTCTGACGGTGGTGCGCTCGTACCCGTGCGCCGCAAACAGCTCCCGCGCGGCCGTGAGG
>JBAPMW010000854.1:0-12029 GCA_049278815.1 Hyphomicrobiaceae bacterium | reverse complement strand
GGCCTGGACGCGCTGCCTGCTGCTCGCCTTCCGCTACACCGCCACCTCCGACGAGCGGCGCGAGGGGCTCGTCTGGCTCGGCTTCAATGCCGGCACCGGCGCGGTGCTCGGCGACGACCTGGTGGCGCGGCTGCGGCGGGTGCTGGCGGACGAACCGGAGTGGTCGGCGGTCGATCCTGCCGTGCGCGCCGAGGCGGGCGGCACGCTGGATGCCGGGATGCTGGCGGAGCGGGTGCGGGGGGCGGTCGATCATCTGGTGCGGGCCGACCTGGAGCCGTTTCTGCGCGCCATGCGACGCCGCCTCGACCGCGACAGCGCCCGCGTGCACGCCTATCACGACGATCTGCGTCGCGGTGCGCTGGCGAAGGTCGGCGCGCTGCAATCGGCGGCGGGCGACAAGGCCGAGGCCGGCCGCAAGCGCGAGGCCATGCGGGTGGCCGCCATCGAGCGCGAGTACGCCGCCAAGCTCGACGACCTCAGGCACAACTACGCGCTGCGGGTCACGGTGGATTGGGTGCAGGGGCTAGTCCTCTACGCCCCGGTGCACCGCTGCGAGGTGCTGATCAGGCGCAGCAAGGGCGAGCGCATCGTGACGATCGACTGGCACCCGGCAGCCCGCATGATGGAGCCGCCGCTATGCGAGTGGGGCGCCGGGTTGGACCGAGCGCGCCTGGTCTGCGACGAGCAGCTGCATGTCACCGACCCTGCCGGACAGGCCCCCTGCCGCTCCTGCGGCAAGCCCTGGTGCCGCGCCTGCCACGGCGATACGTGCCCGCGGTGCAGGCGGGCAGGGCAGGCTTAGCGCCGAGAGAGGTCGTGGGGGGCGTCGTACAGGTTGGCGCCGGGCAACGTTTGCGCGCGGCGCAATCTCTGCTTCAATGAGGTGGGAATCGACATCGAGGCGGACCACATGGTCTCCGACCTCGTCGCCTGGGAGCGCATGGTGCAGCGGCCCGGGCGCCAGAGGCCGCCGGTGCTTGGTTGGCACGGTCGCAGCAGCACCTCAGCCAGCGGACAGTAGCCGCCGCCGTGGGCCACCTGCCAACAGTCGCCTTCTATCCCACGAGCGCTCTGCAACCGGAAACGGTCACCACTATCCGCCCTTGTATGCCGCTTATGGAACGTCGGCTGACGCGGGCATTCCGAGGGGATAGGGTGGAATTCTTGACGTTTACAGGAGGGAAAAGGTCCCCGCATGGAAAGACCACCGGCCATCGCACCCGAGCTCGTATCCGAGTTCGTACGCAAGGCGCACAGCGATCTCGGACGGGTGCAGGAGCTTCTGGCTGGGGAGCCTAAGCTCGTGAACGCTTGCTGGGACTGGGGCGCCGGCGACTTCGAGTCTGCGCTCGGTGCCGCCGCGCACACGGGCCGGCGCGAGATCGCGCTCTTCCTGCTCGATAATGGCGCGCGCCTCGACATCTTCGCGGCGGCCATGCTTGGCCAACTCGAGGTGGTGAAGGCAGCGCTCGCAGCGTTTCCGCAGGCGCTCAAAGCGCCCGGCCCGCACGGCATCCCGCTCCTCGCTCATGCCAAAATGGGTGGCGAGGCCGCACGCCCGGTCTTCGACTACCTCCAGTCTCTCGGCTAACGGCCTTGCTGCCGCTACCGCTGCGGCCACACCACATCTGTGCCATCGTCTCGAAGGCCGCGATGAGAGATACGGGCGTGGCTTGGTTGTTCCGGCAGCTGCGAGATGCGCTGGCACCTTCCACCATTGTCCGAAGGCAGCGCCGGAGAGCGGGGTAAGCCTGCGAGGAGGCGCAGCGAGCGGGCCGCTTCCAACGGGCGGCCTTCGCGCGTATTAAGCCGCAATCCTTGGGCGAGGCAGGAAGCGCCGCGGCGTGGGCATCGTAGAGGCATCGTCGGGGGCCATCGAGGCGGCGGCCGCGCAGCTGCGCGCCGGCGCGCTGGTCGCGTTTCCGACCGAGACGGTGTACGGGCTCGGCGCGGACGCCACCAACGCGCGGGCCGTGGCCGCCGTGTTCGAGGCCAAGGGGCGGCCGGCGTTCAACCCGCTCATCGTGCATGTGGCCTCCATGGAGGCCGCGGCGGAGCTCGGTGAGATGACGGAGGCCGGCGCCAGGCTGGCGCGGGCGTTCTGGCCGGGGCCGCTGACGCTGGTGCTCGTCAAGCGGCCCGGATGCGCCGTCGCCGATCTGGCAACCGCGGGGCTTGACACCATTGCGGTGCGCGTTCCGGCCCACTCGGTTGCACAGGCGCTGCTGCGGGCGGCCGGTGTGCCCGTTGTGGCGCCAAGCGCCAACCGCTCGGGGCATGTGAGCCCGACCACGGCAGCGCATGTCGCCGCCGATCTGGGCGAGCGCGCAGCCATGATCCTTGACGGCGGCACGGCCACCATCGGCCTGGAATCGACCGTCGTAGACGCCACCCGGACCGAGCCGGTCGTGCTCCGGCTCGGAGCGGCGTCGCGCGCGGACATCGCCCGGCTGCTGGGTCGGCCGGTGGCCGTGGCCACCGGCGAAGCGCACGCGCCGGCGTCGCCCGGCATGCTGGCGCGCCACTACGCGCCCACCGCCAGGTTGCGCATTAACGCGACGGAGGTGGGCCCTGACGAGGCGCTGCTCGCATTCGGCGCCTCGCAGGTGCCGCCGCACGAGGGGCCGATGCTCAACCTCAGCTGGTCCGGCGACCTCAGGGAGGCGGCGGCCAACCTGTTCTCGGCCCTGCGCACGCTCGACGCAGCGGGCGTCAAGGCTATTGCGGTGATGCCGATCCCGGAGCAGGGTCTCGGCGAAGCCATCAACGACCGGCTGCGCCGCGCCGCGAGACCCGCATGAGCCAGCACAAGCACAAGAGCCTCAGCCCCGATCTCTTGGCCCGCTTCGCGGCCATCGTCGGCGCACAACACGCGCTCACCGACCCCGACCAGCAGCTCCCCTACGTGCGCGAGTGGCGCGACATGTACCAGGGCCGCGCCTCGGTGGTGCTGCGGCCGGGCTCCACCCAGGAAGTGTCGCAGATTCTGGCGCTGGCCCACGAGCACGGCCTCCCCGTGGTGCCGCAGGCGGGCAATACGGGGCTGGTCGGCGGCCAGATCCCCCGGGGGGAGATACTGCTCTCCGTCAGCCGGCTGAAGCGGGTGCGCTCCATCGACCCCCAGGGCTTCACCATGACGGTGGAGGCCGGCCTCACGCTGGCCGAGGCGCAGGCGACGGCCGACGAGGTGAACCGGCTGTTCCCCCTCAGCCTGCCCTCGGAGGGCACCTGCCAGATCGGCGGCAATCTGGGCGCCAACGCCGGCGGCGTCGGGGCCCTCGTCTATGGCAACGCGCGCCAGCTGGTGCTGGGGCTGGAGGTGGTGCTGGCCGACGGCCGCGTCTGGAGCGGCCTCAACGCGCTCAAGAAGGACAACACCGGCTACGACCTGAAGGACCTGTTCATCGGCTCGGAGGGTACGCTGGGGGTGATTACCGCGGCGGTGCTGAAGCTGTTCCCTAAGCCGGCGGAGAAAGCGACTGCGTTTGTGGCGCTGCCCGATCTCGACTCGGCGCTCGCCCTGTTCAGCCTGGGGCAGGAGACGGCCGGCAGCAGCCTCACGGCCTACGAGGTCATGGCGCGCATCGTGCTCGAGACCGTCGTCAGGCACGTCCAGGGCGCGCGCAATCCGTTCCCTACGCCGCATCCCTGGTACGCCCTGCTGGAGACCTGGGGCCTCAAGGCCGACGGCTCCGCCGAGCGGCTCATCACCGAGACGCTCACCGAGGCGAGCGAGCGCGGAATTATCACCGACGCCGTCATCGCCAGCTCGCTCACCCAGCAACGCGACTTCTGGCGCCTGCGCGAGTCCTACTCGGAGGCGCAGAAGCCGCTCGGCGGCAGCGTCAAGAACGACGTGTCCGTGCCGGTGGCCGCCATCCCCGAGTTCATCCGCCGTGCCGATGCCGCCGTCCTTCGCATCTGCCCCGGCGCGCGCCCCATCCCCATCAGCCACTTCGGCGACGGCAACGTGCACTACAACATCGCCCAGCCGGAAGGCATGGCGAAGGACAGCTTCATGGCCCTGTGGGACGATATCGTGCATGCGGTGCACGACGTCGTGCTCTCGCTCAACGGCTCGATTTCGGCCGAGCACGGCATCGGCCAGATGAAGGTCGCGGAGCTGGCGCAGGTCAAGGGCCCGGTCGCCATGGACCTGATGCGCAAGATCAAGGCCGCGTTCGACCCGAAGGGGATCCTCAATCCGGGGAAGGTGCTTTAACAGCTTGGGCGGCCGGGTCGGCCAGCTTTGTGGAGACGGGGGAAATGGTGACGGGCGGACGTGTGTCAGCGCTCACCCTTGGAGCGATTGCGATACTTTCGGCATCCGTCGCACCGACGATGGCGCAGCAGGCGACCGCGGGGAGACCGAAAATGCAGACTGAAAGCAGGATGCCTTGGGAGCCCGATGGAAACGTCGTAGCGGGCTTTGCCGTGTCGAATCTGCAAGGCCTCCTCCTGCAGGCGGCGAAGACGGAGCGCGGCGTTCACGTCGAAACCTTGATGACAATGGTCGGCGCGCTTGCTGGCTTTGCGGCCCAGCACGCGATCTGGGAAACCGTGGTCAAGACGGGAAGGCTGCCGGAGCATGGGGGCCACAACGCCAATGCCGGGGCATTCGTCGTCGCGGGCACCAAAAGTGGGGACAAATACTATTTCGGCGATCTTCTGAATTCATACCTGATCCCGCAGAACCACCCGCTCGGACCGGGCCAGCTTACGCTCTGGGGCTTCCTTGCCGCCGCCGTGCAGGAGAGTGGCGGACAGCCTCTCGGTCCTCAGGAGGTCGGTGAGATGTTCAAGAACTCTGCCGCAACGATGGGCGGTGAGCAGTTCGGTGTGCCTCGCCTTCCGGCGGGACATCGGCCCCGCTGGGCACCGCGTGAAGCCCTGAACGCCTTTTGGCCGTTGGCTAGACAAGTCTTAAGCCGTGACGACGCGCCCGGTGCGAAGGGCCAGCGGCTCTCGCCCGGCCACTGGCCCACAGTCATTGCGCTGGTGGCGCAAAAGCTCATCAAGCAGAGCAAGGGCGCCCTCGATCCTGCCCTCTCGATGCGCATCGTGCTTGAGGCTGCAGTTCCCATGTCCAGGGTGGATCCAAAGACGGTTCCACAGGAATTGGCGCAACGATAGGGAAGCCAATCGGCGTCACCGGGCCGGTCCCTCAGCAATTATTGAGGTTTTGCCCCCCGCGCGGCGGGCGCAATCCGTGCCAAGGCTGCGCTTGCCATCCCCCTCCGCCTGGGCTAGGTCCGGCATGCAATGGCCCCGCTGGCCCGCTCTTTGCACCTCCGTTCACCTGCAAGCTCGTCTCTCCGAGAGCATACACAATGCCCGCCTCCGCCCTGATGACCGTCATGATCTCCGCGGCGCGCAAGGCCGGACGGGGGCTCGCGCGGGACTTTGGCGAGGTGGAGCAGCTGCAGGTCTCCGTCAAAGGGCCCGCCAATTTCGCCTCCAGCGCCGATCTCCGCTCCGAGGAGACCCTCTACCGGGAGCTGTCGAAGGCACGGCCGGGCTACGGCTTTCTCATGGAGGAGCGGGGGGCGGTGGAAGGGCCGGACAAGACGCACCGCTGGATCGTCGACCCGCTCGACGGCACCACCAACTTCCTGCACGGCTTACCCCTCTTCTCAATCGCCATCGCCCTGGAGCGCGCCGGCGAGATCGTGGCCGGGCTTACCTACAATCCGATCCTCGACGAGCTCTACACGGGGGAGAAGGGTCAGGGGGCCTTCCTCAATAACCGCCGGCTGCGGGTCGCCGCACGCAGGACCTTGGCCGATTGCCTGATCACCACCGGCATTCCACACCGCGGCAAGCCGGGTCACGAGCGTTTCTTGGCCGAATGCAAAGGGTTAATGGGCCAGGTGGCGGGCATCCGCCGCACCGGCTCGGCCGCCATCGACCTCGCCTGGGTGGCCGCCGGCCGCTTCGACGGCTACATCGAGCGCGGCCTCTCGCCCTGGGACCTGGCCGCAGGCCTGCTGCTGGTCCGCGAAGCCGGCGGCCTCGTAACAGATGCGCAAGGCGGCAAGCGCATGCTCGAGACCGGCGATATCGTGGCCGCAAACGCACAGGTGCACCGCGCAATGCTGGATCTGCTGGCACAGGGGTGAGGACATTAACGTTTGGGCGTGGGGAATGGGGAATATTGGGGCAAGGCCGGAAAGTTGCCCGTTTCTGATGCGATTGGGTGCGGCGCACCCGCTTGGCCGCTCGGCGCCCGCAGCCATCGCCTTATGGCAACATCCGCCTGTTGCGCGCCGACATCGCCCAGATGGCGCGGATGGTGCTAGTGGATGATATGGGATACGGACGAGGCTGATAGCTAAGGGCCTGGAGAAGGAAGATGGCACGACCGAGAACGCCGGACCGGTCGCCGGCGCTGCACAGGACCTTGCTGAGTCCGGCCGTCTATCTTGGGCGCATGCTCGTGTTTCTAGTGTGCGTCGGCCTCGTGATCGCCATTCTGCAGGAGCGGCTGTGGGCAGCGATGCTGTACAACCCGTTCCTCAACTTCCTGATTTGCGGGGTGCTGTTTTTCGGCATCTGCTACGCCTTCTCGCAGGTGCTGCGCCTCTACCCCGAGATCCGCTGGGTCAACGCCTTCCGCGTTGCCGATCCGGGGCTTGCCATCTCCGCCCGGCCGGTGCTGCTCGCCCCCATGGCCACCATGCTGCGCGACCGCTCCGGGGCGCTGTCCCTGTCGGCCCCGGCCATGCGCGCGATCATGGACTCCATCGCCTCGCGGCTCGACGAGGCGCGCGACACCGGACGCTACCTGGTGGGCCTGCTCGTCTTCCTCGGCCTGCTCGGCACCTTCTGGGGCCTCCTCGATACCATCTCGGCGGTCGGCAGGACGATCAGCGCCATCGACATGCGCGCCGCCGACAGCGTCACCGTGTTCGACGAGTTGAAGCGCGGTCTGTCGGCGCCGCTCGGTGGCATGGGCACTGCGTTCGCCTCCGCGTTGCTCGGTCTCGGCGGCTCGCTCGTCCTGGGCTTCCTGGAGCTGCAGGCGAGCCATGCGCACAGCCGCTTCTACAACCAGCTGGAGGAGTGGCTGTCGGGCATTACCGATCTCGCGCCCAGCGGCTCCGGGACCAGCGACTACGCCAGCCGCCAGCTCTACGCCGCCATCACCGACATGCACCGCGCGGTTCTGGACCTCAACGAGCGCGTGAGCGCCATCCCCAGGCTGGACGGCGGAGCCCCCCCCAACGATGAGGCGGTGCGCGAGCTCGCCAAGGGCGTGGACCAGCTGGTGCGCCAGATGCGCGCCGAGCAGAAGGTGGTGCGCGAGTGGGTCGATGAGCAGGCCGCCCAGCAGTCCGAGGTGGCGACCGTGCTCAAGGAGCTGGTGGCCAGCGTGCCGCCGCGCAGGGGCTAGAGGGACCGGGAAGGACTTGCTCAGATGGCGCTCTCGCGCTCACGCCGATCGAGTGGCAACCACGAGCTGTTCTGGCCGGGCTTTGTGGACGTCCTGTCCACGCTGCTGCTCGTGGTCACCTTCCTGTTGTCCGTGTTCATGGTGGCGCAGTTCTATGTGGCCCAGGAGTCCACCGGCAAGGACACGACGCTGCGCCGCCTGCAACGCCAGCTTGCCGAGCTCACCAACCTCCTGAGCCTGGAGAAGGGCCAGGGCAAGAAGACCCAGGACGAGCTTGCGGGGCTCCAGTCCATGGTCGCGACGCTCAAGTCCGATAACGAGCGGCTGACGGGCCAGGTCGGCCTTGGCGGCGAGAAGGACGCCCACATCGCCACCCTCAGCAAGGAGCTGGCCGACAAGAGCATGCTGACCAGCGAGGCCCAGGCCAAGGTCGACCTGCTCAACCAGCAGCTCCTGCAGCTGCGCCGGCAGATGGCGGCCATACAGGAAGCGCTCAGCGCGGCCGAGTCCAAGGACAAGGACAGCCAGGTGCGGATCGCCGACCTCGGCAACCGCCTCAACACGCTGCTCGCCAAGCAGGTGCAGGAGCTGCAGCGCTACCGCTCGGACTTCTTCGGCCGCCTGCGCGAGCTCCTGAGGGACCGCAAGGATATCCGCGTGGTCGGCGACCGCTTCGTGTTCGAGTCGGAGGTCTTGTTCGCCTCGGGCCAAGCGGCGCTGACCGTGGAGGGGCTCGCCTCGATCGACCAGCTGGCAACGGCCATCGTGGAGCTGGAGAAATCCATCCCGCCCGAGATCGACTGGACCTTGCAGGTCGAGGGGCACACCGACGTGCGGAAGATCAGCAGCGCGCAGTTCCCTTCCAACTGGGAGCTCTCCAGCGCCCGCGCCACCACCGTGGTGAAGTACCTGATCACCCGCGGCGTGTCGCCCAAGCGCCTGGTGGCGGCCGGCTACGGTGAGTTCCAGCCGCTGGAGGAGGGCGTCTCCGAGGAAACCATGCGCCGCAACCGGCGTATCGAGCTGAAGCTGACCAACCGCTAGTGGGCCGCGCCCGCCGCAGCCCCCTGGCAGAACGAAAAGCACGAGGCGACCTTGCTCGACTGGTTCTTCCGCAGCGGCGGCCGCAAGCGCGTCATCGACTGGCTGGGACTCGACGCCCGCCTGGATTCGGGCCTCGCCGGGGCCTGGGAGCACGTCAAGGACCGCTACGACGCCTTCTCCACCTTCTTCTCCCGCTTCCGCCTGACGGGCTGGAAGCGGGGGGTCAACGAGCTCGTCTCGGAGGCGCTCACGCTCGCCGTCGGCGGCTTTGCCGCGCTTTACATCCTGGCCATCCCGGCGCTCACGGAGTTCGACGAGAGCAAGATCACCACCGGCCGCTACGCCGTCACCTTCGTGGACCGCAACGGCACCGAGATTGGCAAGCGCGGCATCCTGCACAACGATGCCGTCAGCCTGGAGGATTTGCCCGATCACCTGATCAAGGCAACGCTGGCCACCGAGGACCGCCGCTTCTTCGAGCACTTCGGCATCGACGTATTCGGCACCTTTCGCGCCCTGATCGAGAACGCGCGCGCCAACGACGTGGTGCAGGGCGGCTCCACCCTTACCCAGCAGCTGGCCAAGAACCTGTTCCTCTCCAACGAGCGCTCGCTCAAGCGCAAGATCAAGGAGGCCTTCCTCGCCCTCCTCCTGGAGGCGCGCTTCACCAAGCCTCAGATCCTGAAGATGTATCTCGACCGCGCCTATCTGGGCGGCGGCGCCTTCGGGGTGGAGGCCGCGTCGCAATACTACTTCGGCAAATCGGTGCGTGACATCACCCTGGCGGAATCTGCGCTGCTGTCCGGCCTGTTCAAGGCGCCGACGCGCTTCGCGCCGCACGTCAATCTGCCCGCCTCGCGCGCGCGCACCAACGAGGTGCTCGCCAACCTGGTCGAGGCCGGCTACTACAGTGCCGGGCAGGTGCATGCCGCGCGCCTCAATCCCGCGCAGATCGTCGAGCAGCAGCAGTCGCAAAGCCCCGACTGGTTCCTCGACTGGGCCTACGAGGAGGTCCAGCGCCTCGCCGACGGCAAGGGCCACTACGTGCTCACCGCCCGCGTCACGGTGGACCTCGACATGCAGCGCGCCGCGCAGGAGGCGCTGGTGGCGACGCTGCGCGCCGCGGGAAGGCGCGCCAACCCGTTCTCCGGCGCCATGGTATCCATGGAGCCCGACGGGGCCGTGCGCGCCCTCGTCGGCGGGCTCGACTACGGCGAGAGCCAGTTCAACCGCGCCACCAACGCGCGCCGCCAGCCTGGCTCGTCCTTCAAGATCTACGTCTACTCCACGGCGCTGGAGAACGGCTACACGCCGCGAACCCTGGTGCGCGACGCCTCCGGCAGGTGCGGTAACTGGGCGCCGCGCAACTACTCGGGCAGCGGGGGCTCCGGCCGTGCGCTCACCATGACCGACGCATTCAAGATCTCGCTCAACACCACCGCCGCCGACCTTTCCTTCAAGGTCGGGCGCGAGAAGGTGCTGGAGATGACAAGGCGCCTGGGCGTGCAGGGCGTCAGACGCACCTGCTCGATGGCGCTCGGTGACACCGGCATCACGCTGCTTCAGCACACCGGCGCCTACGCCACCTTCGCCAACGGTGGCAGGCTGGCGCGGCCCTATGCGGTGCTGGAGCTCACCACCTCGAAGGGCGAGGTCATCTACACGCGCGAGCGCGACGAGCCGGAGGCGCAGCAGGTCATCAGCCGGCGGGTGGTCGAGATGATGAACCAGATGTTGCTGGCAGTCGTGAACGAAGGCACTGCCCGGCGCGCGATTCTCGATTTCACCCACGCCGTCGGCAAGACGGGCACCAGCTCCGGTTGGCGCGACGCGTGGTTCCTCGGCTTCACCGGGGCGCTGGTGACGGGTGTCTGGGTGGGGCACGACGACTTCCGGCCCATGTGGCTCGGCGGTCGCGGCGTCACCGGCGGCAGCCTGCCCACACAGGCCTGGCATAGCTTCATGTCGGTGGTCCACACCGGCAAGAGCATCCCGACGATCCCGGGGCTGACCCCACATCCGGTACAGGTCGCCGCGCAGCAGCGTCTCGACCTGCTCAAACGCACCGATCCGTCGCTGGCCAAAGCGATCATAGAGACGCAGAAAAAGCCCGGCGTCATGCCGGATCCGACGCGCGACATGCTGCGGCGGCTGTCGGAGAGCCTGCGCAAGGCCAACAGTCTGGCCGTTCCCGTCAAGGCCGGAGATGCCAAGGCCAACGGCGCCAAGACCGGGCAGCAGCAGTGAAGCCCCCGCACGCGTGAAGGGGGACATCCCTTGAACCGGCTCAAGAAGGCATTGCTCAACCTCGCCCTGTTTCTGGGCGTGTCTCTGGGCGGCGGCTTGACCACGGCCTGGTACATGATCGAGGCCGGCTCGCGGCTTTCCACCCGCACCTTCGGTCCGTGGGTGACGTGGGTCGCTGCCGGCCGGCCGGAGGCCGATCCCTACACACGCGCGCACGTCGCCCGCAACGGGCTCCTGCCGCTGTCCTCCACAGCCGTGCTCACCTTCAAGGCCAAGACCGACAGCCGCGGCACCCAGCTGAGCTCGGCGTGCGACTATGCCGTCATCATGAATGACTTCGACCCGACCTGGTGGGCGCTCGCCGTCTACGACGGCCAGGGCCGGCTCATCGCCAACGCCGCCGACCGATATGCCTTCAACAGCAGCACGGCCATGCTCCGGGTGGACGGCGGCACGGTGATCAACCTCTCTCGCGACGCGCGGCCAGGCAATTGGCTCCCCACCGGCCGCAGCAACCGCATCGTCCTGGTCCTCACCGTGCAGGACGCTAGCTGGGCCACCGCCATCCACGACGGCGGCAACCCGCGGTCGATGCCGCAGATCGTGAGGTCGGCATGCAGGTGAAGCCGATGGCGATCGACCTCGTGCGCGAGCGCCTGCCGCAGCTGCTCCAGCAGGCCCGCGACCAGCTCCGCAAGCTGCCGCTGAAGCAGCCGAATTGGCCGGCGCAAGCCGCTGCCGCGCGCTGGATCGACTGGCGCATGGTGCTCGCCGCGGCGCTGCTCGGCGGCATCGTCCACGTCTGCGCCACGTTCCTCGCGCCGGTTTACACGGGCGGACACGCCTACCGGCTGCTCGTCGACCAGCTGCCGCCCAACCGCATGACAGTGCTGCCGCAGCAGGCGCCCGGCCGGCAGATCCTGCCCGAGCTGCCGCCCGACGTGCTCTATGCCATGTGCCGCTACGACCTGCGTCAAGGGGCCGTGGCCGTGCGTGCCACGGTGCTCGGCCCCGGCTGGGCCCTGTCTGTGCACACACCGCGGGGCAGCAATTTGTATGTGCTGCCGGGTCAGCGGGACCGCAGCACCGACGTGTCCTTCCTGCTGGTGCCGAGTGCGCCAGAGGCCGTCCAGTCGGTTCCCCGGCGCCAGAGCCCGGCGGACACCCAGATCGCCTCGCCCACGCTCGAGGGCGTCATCGTGCTGCGCGCTCCCCTCAGGGGCTTGGCATGGACCGCCGAGACCGAGGCCATCCTGCAGCGCGCCAGCTGCACGCAGGTGAAACAGTAGGCGGGAGCCTCCCCAGCGCTACCGCTCGAGCTCCGCAATCCCCATGAACAGCTCCA
>JBAPMW010000853.1:0-7107 GCA_049278815.1 Hyphomicrobiaceae bacterium | reverse complement strand
GGAGACGGCGAGGAACCTGCGGAGCACCCCCGTCCGCAGTGCCGGCAGCTCCGCGCTCGCGGCTCCGCAGGCCTGGGCGGCGAGAGCCGACACCAGACGCCGGTCGGTGCCGGGGTCGCGCGGCTTGTCCATCAGCTGCGCCGCCAGCAGGCGGCTGGCGCGTGCCGAGAGCCCCAGCTTGTCGGCGAGGCTGGTCGCACCTCTGTTGGCTGCCTGGCCGCCGAACGCCCGCTTGAGCGCAGTGGCCGCCAGCGCCTGGCGCAAACGGGCGGGCGTGGCCTCGCCCTTGAAGCTGAGGCCGTAGGCGTGCATCAGGATGGCTGCGCGCAGGCCGTCGGCCGTCGCCAGGCCGGCGAGACGTTTGGCCGGCGTCCTCTTCACGCCCAGCGCTTTGGCGATCAGCCACACGTTGCAGGCTTGGTCCCACGCCAGCGTCGCGTGAGCCGGGGTGCCCAGGAACCTCACCGCGGCGGCGGTGCCCGCCGGGGTGGCCATGAGGCCGCCCGGCTTCGCGGCAATCAGCCCGGCGGACGCGAGCCGCTCGATGGCCCCCTCCACGGCCTTGCGCCACTGCGAGGCCGGCATCTGTGGTCCGGCAAACATGGCGAGGTCGGCGGCGAGCACGCCCCTGTCCAGTCCGGAATCCAGCCCCGAGCGCGCACTGGCGATGCGGGCCAGCACGAGACTCCCAAGCGTATCGTCATTGTATGCTTCCGTCGGAAGCGGCTTCCCTGCGACCTTGTGCACCCCTGGCCTCCTTGCGCAACCAGGCCGTCTTCGTCGGGGGTCTGGCCCCGTCCGCGGCGGGCGAAATCGCGCGCGTCCCCGGACGCGCGAATCACCGGAGGCACAGCCACTATGTTGCGTAAGCCCGGCAAAAAACCAAGGACTTCCGAGAGATGGGCGCAACGCCACCGGCCGGTTGCTGCGTGGTGTTGCATGCGATCAGCAGAAGGAGTGCGCAAAGCGGGGCGTCTCACTCCACGCTTCGGCCAAACTAACGTCATGTTTCGGATGTCCGATCGACGATGGACGGCGGCGAGAGCCGCCGGGGGCTCATGGGTAAGCTGCTGGGACAATCGCATTGAAAGTGGTGCCGATAAGGCTTCCGCGAGGGGGGACGATGCCGGGTCGCCAACGCGATGGCGGCCGGCAACAGGCATTGCCGCGATCTGACCTCAACGAGCGCTTAGGGCCTATGCCCCCGGATCGGTCTCCCCACGGGGCTCTCGTCCGCGGGAGAATTGCCATGCTGCGCTTCGTTCTGCCCGCAATGCTTGCCATCTCGCTGACCGGCTGCGGCGCGATCGGTTATTCCCTGACGGCCAACCTGCCGGGCTCCGGCCAACCGACCGGCAAGGCACCGCGCGTGAAGACGGCGGACACTGCCGGCACCGGTTTCAAGACCAAGGTCGCCGCCGCTACCGCCGTTGACCAGGCGTCGGACAAGGCCCCCAAGGGCAGCTTCGAGAAGGCCCCCGCCGGCGCCCTGTCGGGCCGCGACTACACCGCCACCAAGCTCGACGCCGAGGTGGCGCGCGACCTCGTCAACGCCTACCGCAAGACGAAGGGCCTGCAACCCCTGAAGCTGCAGCCCAACCTCACCGCGGCCGCCCGCGCCCATTCCCGCGACCTTGCCAAGTGGGACAGGATCTCGCACTTCGGCTCAGATGGCTCCAACCCCTTGGACCGGGTGAAGCGTGCAGGCTACAAGGCCAAGCTCGCCGCGGAGAATGTGGGCACCGGACAGGTCACCATCCAGGAGGTGATCAAGGGCTGGAAGGCGAGCCCAGGGCACAACAAGAACCTGCTGCTGGCCGATGCCGAGCACATGGGCATAGCCCTGGTGCGGGATCCGAAGACGGAATTCAAGACGTTCTGGACGCTGGTGATTGCGTCGCCGCGGTGAGGGGCCACTCCGGCTCACTCCGACGCGCGGTCAGCAGGTGTACGCGCCGGCGATATCCTGGAGCCCTCCTCCTCGCTGCCGGTAAGCGCGCGCGAGCCGACCCCCGGCGGCGGGGCCGCAGCCGCAGTGCCCTTCGCCTGAGATTCTGCCGCGTCATCCGCGGCCTTGCGGTCGCCACCTGCGTCGCCCGTGCCTTGCGGCGCGGACAGCGCGAGCGCCGCGGCGGGCGAGGAGCCGGCGTGCTCCGCGGCGATCGACAGTCCGGCGGCCACGGTCAGTGCCACGGCGGTGGCGATGGGCATAAGTCCTGGACGCGCCATTGCATTCTCCCGTTCTGGAGCGAGGGGAGAACCACCGGGCGATCTGCCTTGTTCCGGCGCGAGCGGTCGCGCGACAGCACGTCGCGATGCCGCCTGCGCCCGGCGCGGCGTTGCGCCTGAAGCGATATGGAGCGAACGCTCCCAGGCGCCAGTTAATCCGAACCCGCCTTGGCCTTCTTGGCGGCGGCCGCCCTCGCCCTGGCCTTCTTGGCGGCGGCCTTGGCCCTGATGATGGAGGTGCGGCGCTTGCCCTTTTTCCGGGCCACGCGGCGCGGACCGTTGCCGCAGACCCAGGAGATGACGGACTTGCGGATGCTGGCGGCGCTCTTGGGATCGGCCGCCATCGGCAGCGTGTCGAGCGTCTCGGTGCCGAACATGGTCTTCCACGCCAGCGTCTGGAAGCCGTGCTCCAGGAGATTGGCGGCGCGCGTGCTGCGCTCCTTGCCGGTGGTCTCGCCCAGCACCACCGCCACGATCTTCAACCCGTCACGGCTGGCGCTCGCCACCACATTGAAGCCGCTGTCGCAGATGAAGCCGGTCTTCATGCCGTCGGCACCCTCGTAGGTGCGCAGCAGCGCATTGTGATTGCGCATCACCCGCTTGCCCAGGCGCATCTCCGGCATGCCCCACAGGTGCGCGAACTGCGGAAAGTCGCGCACCACGGCAACGGTAAGCTTCGCCAGATCACGCGCCGTCGTCACCTGCTCGGCCGCCGGCAGGCCGTTGGCGTTGACAAAGCGGGAGCGCGTCATGCCGAGGCGCTTGGCGACCTCGTTCATGCGCTCGGCGAACGCCTCCTGCGAGCCCGCCACCGCCTCAGCCAACGTTACGGAGGCGTCATTGGCCGACTTGATGATCATCGCCTTCAGCGCCGTCTCAACGGTGATCTCGGTGCCCACGGCCAAGCCCAGGCGGCTCGGCGGCTGGCTGTGGGCGAGCTCGGAGACGCGGATCTTGTCCTGCAGGCCGATCTTGCCGTCCCGGAGCGCCTCGAACACGAGGAAGGCGGTGAGGATCTTGGTGAGGGAGGCGGGGAACCACTGGTCGTCGGGGTCCTCGGCGTAGAGCACCCGACCGCTCGCCAGATCGAACAGCAGCGCCGGCCCGGCCGCGGCGGGGGACAGGGCAACGGCGGCGGCCGTGAAGACGGACAACAGCTTTCTTGCGAGCATAGGCTACTCTCCACGCGCACGAGCGGCCAGCACGCCACCGGTTGCGCGGCTTCCACTCGGACCGCTGGGGCCCCGCTTCCGCGTGCCCTTCATAACCTGGATCCGCGCGGACTGGATCAACTCGCGGCCAATTGCACCCACAACCGCAGCGGCGCGCTCCGGTATACAGGCAATTAAGTATCCCGCCCGAGGTCGGGCAGACGGGCCGGAGCCTAACGTCGGCGCCATGGCTCGTCCAGTTGCGAGGCACTGCTGCTGCGACGATTCCTGGCCAGCCGGGCATTTCTGCCGCGGCCTGGGGCTGATGCCCTTCTTCCACACCGATAGCCACCGCAACCGGCTTTCGTCGTCAATGGCCGATGGAGCCGGTTGTGAGCCGGTTGTTCGCTGACCCCCTTCAACGCCAGGCGCTGCGGCTTAGGCCGCAGACCGGCCGCAGAGGCCTTTCCGGCACAGGCGTTTCTCGCTACATAGGCTGAGAAATCGTCAGCCGGGCGCTTCATGAGTCTCGCCAGCCTCACTCCTCTCGATCTCGACCCTCCCGCACAGCCTGCCGGCCTGGCCGCCAGGCCGTCGCTCGCCGGCCTCGGCCGCGATGGCCTTGCCGCCGCGCTCGCCGCCGTGGGGGTGCCCGAGCGGCAGAGGAAGATGCGCGTCGGCCAGCTGTGGAGCTGGCTCTACGTGCGCGGCGCCAGGACCTTCGAGGAGATGTCGGACATCTCCAGGGAGCTGCGCGCCACCCTGGCCCGCGCCTACACGCTGACGCGGCCCGACGTCGCCGCCGCCCAGGTGTCGGAGGACGGCACCCGCAAGTGGCTCCTGCGGCTCCCCAGGCGCGGCCACGAGGCCCACACACTCAAGACACCGCCCGAGGTCGAGACGGTCTACATCCCCGAGCCCGACCGCGGCACGCTGTGCATCTCCAGCCAGGTCGGCTGCACCCTCACCTGCTCGTTCTGCCACACCGGCACCCAGCGTCTCGTCCGCAACCTGACGCCCGAGGAGATCGTGGGCCAGGTGCTGGTCGCCCGCGACGCCATCGGCGACTGGCCTGGCGCGGCGTCGCCCGCCGACGGACGTCTCATCCCCGGCACGGAGCGCAAGATTACCAACGTCGTGCTGATGGGCATGGGCGAGCCGCTCTACAACTTCGACAGCGTGCGCGACGCCATGGCCGTCGTGGCCGACGGCGACGGCCTCGCCCTCTCCAGGCGGCGCATCACGCTCTCCACCAGCGGCGTGGTGCCCGAGATTGAGCGCTGGGGCGCCGAGGCCGGCACCATGCTGGCCATCTCGCTGCACGCCACCAGCGACGCGCTGCGCGACCAGCTGGTGCCCATCAACCGCAAGTATCCGATTCTCGAGCTGATGGCCGCCTGTCGCGCCTATCCGGGCCTCTCCAACGCGCGCCGCATAACCTTCGAGTACGTGATGCTGAAGGGCGTCAACGACAGCTTGGCCGAGGCCAAGGCGCTCGTAAAGCTCATCGCCGGCATCCCCGCGAAGATCAACCTGATCCCGTTCAATCCCTGGCCGGGCACGGCGTATGAGTGCTCCGACTGGGAGCAGATCGAGCGCTTCGCCGAGATCGTCAACCGGGCCGGCTACGCCAGCCCCGTCCGCACCCCCCGCGGCCGCGATATCATGGCGGCATGCGGCCAGCTCAAGTCGGCCAGCCTGAGGCTGGCGGCGCGGGAGCGGGGTAGGCCCGCCGCCGTCGACGCAGGCTCTTGACACGGCGAGCGGATCGTCGCCCAACAACCCCGTTGAGCCCGGCGGGCGGAGGCCTATACACTCCGCCCGCCGATGGCGTCTCGGAGTCCGGCCCATATGCTTGCCCGCATCCTGCGAATCCTGATCGGCTTCGGCTTGGCCTGCGCGGCCGCGGCGGTGACGCTGGTGTTGTTCGTCTACGCGCCCGCAGACCTGCCGAGCCTGCACGAGGAGCTGAGCGGCGACCGCCTGTCCGAGGCCGGCTTCTTTGCCTTGCTCATCACGCCGCACGTGCTGCTCTCGGCGGCTTTCCCGGCGCTGCTGGCCGCGGCGTTTGCCGAGACGCACAAGGTGGCAAGCTGGCTGTTCTACGCCTTCGTCGGCATCGCCACCGCTGGCGCCGGCTTCCTCGTGCAATACCTGACGGAGCCGCTGACGCGCGCCGTCACCATCTTCCAGACCTATGCCCTGATCGCCTTCCTCACCGCGGGCCTCATCGGCGGCCTTGTCTACTGGGCGCTCTCCGGCCGCTATGCTGCAACCAAGCCGCCGTGAGCGCGTATAGAGTAAGCCCGGGCCGTGCCGATCTTCTCGGCTGACCGGTACGGCGCAGTGGGCGACCTCCGCCTCCAGAGGCCCCGAGGGGCGCGGGCGGCCGCCACCTTGGCGCCGTCAACGTGATCTACGTCGTTGTCGAATCATCCTGCAACCACGCAGCGACTGGAACAGCCTGAGCGCGCACCCTCCAACCGAAGCGGGAACCCGATGCTTGCAAGCAAGCCTGCCGGCACCAGCATGAGCCCTGGCACGGGCGCCAATCCGCCCTACAACATGGCCGCGGCCACCACCCGGATGATGTGGGCCTGCGCGCTGGCCACCGCGCGCGTCACCGTTGCGTCCACCACCCGCAGCCTGGAGCTGTGGTCGCACATGCTGCGCGCCCCGTCCGGACGGGGCACCGCAGCGCCTCCCGCGTCCAGTGGCGATGCGTCACCTCCTTCCGCCATCGCTGCGGCCGTGCCGAAGGACGAGGCCCCCGCTGCCGCCGCGCCCGCAGACCGCACCCCGTTCGCCAGCTACCGCTCGTCCGGCGGCCACGCCGCCGCCCAGGTCATTGTGTCCGACTGAGCTGTGGCGGTGGAACGACGTGCCATGTGTGTTGGCGTCTGAGCATCGGCGGAGATCGCCACGACCCTACAGATTCCGCCCGATCGCCAGGTACTTGTCGTGGCGCTGTCGGCGGACGCCTTCCGGGCCGAGGCCGGAGAGCTCGGAGAAGGCCTTGGCGACCGCATCGCCGGTGCGGCGGAACACCAGGGCGGGATCGCGGTGCGCCCCACCGACGGGCTCGGAGATGATCACATCGATGACGCCGAGGGTCTTCAAATCCTGCGCGGTGATCTTCATGCTGGTGGCGGCATCGATCGCCCGCGTCGTGTCGCGCCAGAGGATGGACGCCGCCGCCTCCGGCGAGATGACCGTGTAGATGGAATGCTCCAGCATCAGCACGCGGTTGGCAGTGGCGATGGCTACCGCGCCGCCCGAGCCGCCCTCGCCGGTCACGACCGCCACCATCGGCACCGTGAGAGACAGGCAGCGGTCGGTGGAGCGGGCGATGGCTTCCGCCTGGCCGCGCTCCTCGGCGCCGATGCCGGGATAGGCGCCGGCGGTGTCGACGAGGGCCAGCACGGGCAGGTCGAACTTCTCGGCGAGGTCCATCAGCCGCACCGCCTTGCGGTAGCCCTCGGGGCGGGCCATGCCGAAGTTATGCTTGATGCGGCCCTCGGTGTCGGAGCCCTTCTCGTGGCCGATCATCACGATGGAGCGGCCCCGGAAGCGGCCGATGCCGCCCATGATGGCGGCATCCTCGGCGAAGTAGCGGTCGCCGGCCAGCGGGATGAAATCCTCAATCAGGGCGGACACATAGTCGAGGCAATGGGGGCGATCGGGGTGGCGGGCCACCTGCGTCTTCTGCCAGGGGGTGAGCCTGGCG
>JBAPMW010000852.1:0-6790 GCA_049278815.1 Hyphomicrobiaceae bacterium | reverse complement strand
GCCTCGGCCTCAGCCTCAGCCTCGGCCTCCTCCTGCAGCAGGGCCTGCCGGTCGGCGACCGGGATCTGATAGTAGTCGGGATGGATCTCGCTGAAGGCGAGGAAGCCGTGGCGGTTGCCGCCGTAGTCTACGAAGGCCGCCTGCAGCGACGGCTCGACGCGCGTCACCTTCGCCAGATAGATGTTGCCGCGCAGAAGCTTGCGGGCGGCTGACTCGTAGTCGAACTCCTCTACCCGGCCGTTGCGGAGCACCACCACCCGAGTCTCCTCGGCGTGGGTGGCATCGATAAGCATTTTATTCTTGTTTTCCATGTTCTGAAGTCCCTGGCGCCGAGGCGCGCGACGCTCGGTCGCGCACCGGCAGGCCGCAGGCGGCCATGCAATGGGCGGCGCCTATCCTGGTTGCGAAGTTGGTTGCAGAAGAGGGATCGCAACAACGAGCGACATGCCGGCCCTTTGCGGGGGTGCAGCGCGCGCAGGCGGCTGCAGCTTGCCAACGCCGGCGCCGCAGCGCTTGATCGGCTGATAGTCCCCCAACAAAGCGAGCACGTTGTTGTCATGATCCACATCGGTGCTCAGAGCCAAGCGCATGACACGCTGGCCCCGAAAGCGGTGCCCGGCCATCGGGCAAGACTGCGGCGAGCTCGTGCGGTGGCCTGCATCCGCGCCGGTCCTCGATCGGCGAGCGGGCAATGACGCCCCAAGACCGACTGTCCTGAGGCCGCGCGATCCACCACCACCGGGCTATCGGCCCGCGGCCAGCAAACCGTCGCGCTTACAGCAACTCGCAATCCGTCGCGAACGCTCGACGCGCCCCTTCCATAGGAACGCTGCCATGGTGGCGAGCAACTAGCTCCGGACCCGGCGGCGTGCTTGGGCGGTGCCGCGAGCAAACGGTTGCGGCTGTATGCGTTACTGCTTTCTAGGCCGTTGTCGGAGTCGTGGCAAGCAGCATTTTCGCACAGATTGGCAGTCTCCTCGGATCGGCTGCCCGCGTGATCTTGCCAGACCGTGGCATCGATGCAGCCCTCGAAACGGCTAACATATGATTAAAGGTGCCGGTCAGCGATGGCATGGCGGCCGTAGCGAGGGAGGGGGCTGAGCGATGGGATCGCCTGATGGGCCGTGGTTGCGCTCCTGGTACGCATGCAGGTGCGCAATGGCCGTCTGTGCGGCGGGGACGCTTCTGGTTGCGGTCGTGGCGGCGCAGTCGAGCGAGTTTCGGAAAACCCTGCCGGGGCAGACCGAGATCCGCAAGACGAAGCCGGCCCCCAAGGCCATGGCCCTTCCGAAGGAGCCACCACCGCTCCGGTTGCCGCCGGAGGCCAAGAAACAGGCCGTCACCCCCCCGTCCGCCAATGACGACTCCAAGGACACCTCGCAGCAAGCCGCAGCCGCGACGCAGGCCCAGGTCTCGGGCGACAGCACGCGCACCCGCTTCTCGCTGCTGCTGTCGGCCCGCGTCCCCTACCACATCACCACGCTGGCCAACCCTTACCGCGTGGTTCTCGACCTGCCCGATGTGGATTTCCGCTTGCCCGTGGGGTCGGGCCAGCGGGGAGCCGGCCTGATCCGCGCCTTCCGGTACGGGCTGTTCGGACCGGGCAAGGCCCGCGTCGTGATCGACACGACGAAGCCGGTGCGCATCCACAAGCACGCCCTGAAGGCAGAGGGGGGCGCTGTGCACCTTGCGCTGGACTTGGCGCCGACCGACGAGGCGAGCTTCCTCGCCGGCGTCGCCCCGCCGCCGGTGCGCCGCCAGCAGGAGTCGGACGAGGACGACAGCGAGGCCTCGCCCAAGAAGCGCTCCAGGCCCGTGATCGTCATCGATCCCGGCCATGGCGGCCCGGACATCGGGGCGCCGGGGGATGGCTTCTATGAAAAGGATGTGGTGCTGGCGGTCTCCCGCCATGTCCGCAAAGCCCTGGAGGCCATTGGCCGGTACGAGGTGCACATGACCCGCACCAGCGACGTGTTCATCCCCCTGGGCGAGCGCGTCGCCTTCTCGCGCAGAAAGAGGGCAAGCCTGTTTGTCTCCATCCACGCCAACAGCATACCGGCGGAGTCCAAGTCTAAACGCGGAGAAATCGTGCGCGGTGCTCAGGTCTACACACTCTCGGAGGCAGCTTCCACGCGCGAGGCGCAGAAGCTGGCGGAGAAGGAGAACTCCGCCGACACGCTGGCCGGCGCCGAGACACCGCCGGAGGAGGTGCACGAGGTCGACCGCATCCTGGCCGAGCTCAAGCTGCGCGAGACGACGGAGTTCTCGGCCGACTTCCGCAGCCGGCTGCTCGGGCAACTGAAGCGCGCCATCGCCTTGGCCCGCGACCCGGCGCCGTCGGCCGCATTCCAGGTTCTCAAGCAGGCCGACAGCCCCTCGGTCCTGGTGGAGCTCGGCTACATCACCAACAGCAAGGATGCCCAGCTTCTGGTCTCGCCGGACTGGCAGCGGCGGGTGGGCCAGTCGATCGCAGCGGCGGTCAACGAATACTTCGCCAAGCAGATGCGCCGGCCGTAGCACGGAGCGTCTGTGCGTCCTTAACGAATTCTATCTCATCTCCGCCCGCAGCCGGCGATGGGACCGGCTGCGCGGCGGCGTGATCCCGCCACATTCACGACTAATGGTAGAACATTCCCCGTCCGCCCTTGCAGCGGCTCGTGACCTCGATTACGAGAGCGGTCAAAGATTGGGAATTCGATACGATGAGACCTGCCCCAGTTTTCCCGCCGCCGAAGGCCCCGGGCAGGAGGCGCAAGAAGCGCAGCTGGCTCCTGGGACTGATCACCTACATGTTTGCCGGCGGCGTGCTGTTGTTCCTGGGAGGGCTGGGCGTGGCTGGCTACTTCGTGTGGCAGGCCTCGCGCGACCTGCCGGATTACGAGCGCCTGGTCAAATACGAGCCGCCGGTGATGACGCGGGTGCACGCCGCCGACGGCACGCTGATGGCCGAGTACGCATTCGAGCGGCGCATCTTCGTGCCGATCAACATCATTCCGGATATCGTCATCAAAGCCTTTCTGGCGGCTGAGGACCGGCGCTTCTTTGAGCACGGCGGCCTGGACTTCATCGGCATCGCCCGCGCTTTGTATATGAACGTCACCCGCGGGGGGCGCGCCCAAGGCGCCTCCACCATCACCCAACAGGTGGCAAAGAACCTTCTGCTCACCAGCGAGCGCACCTTCGATCGCAAGCTCAAGGAAGCGATCCTTGCCATCCGCATGGAGCGCACCTTCAAGAAGGAGATTATCCTCGAGCTCTACCTCAACGAGATCTATCTCGGCCTCGGCTCCTACGGCGTGGCCGCCGCCGCCCTCAACTATTTCGGCAAGGAGCTGGCAGAGCTGACCCTGGAGGAGGCTGCCTACATCGCCGCGCTGCCCAAGGGGCCCAACAACTACCATCCCGTCAGGAAGGTGAAGGAGGCCACCGAGCGGCGCAATTGGATCCTGGACCAGATGGCCGAGAACGGCTTCATCACCAGGGATCAGGCGCGCGTCGCCAAGGCCAAGGACCTCAAGGTCAACATCCGTCCGTTCGGAACGCAGATCCATGGCGCGGAGTACTTCGCCGAGGAGGTCCGCCGCCAGCTGGAGCTGAGGTACGGCAAGGAAGGGCTGTACGGCCGCGTCGAGCGCACGGGAGGCAGCGAGAAGGGCGTCAACGGCGGTCTCTCGGTGCGCACCACGCTCGATCCCAAGATGCAGAAGATCGCCCGCCGCGTCCTGGTGGACGGTCTGGTCGCCTTTGACCGCCAGCAGGGCTGGCGCGGCCCGTTCAACGGCAAGCGCATCGAGGTCGCGGGGGATTGGCCGCGGGCGCTCCTTGCCATCGAGATTCCCACGGATCTAGAGCCCTGGCGCCTCAGCGTGGTGCTGAAGGTGGAGCGCGGCATGGCCACGGTCGGCCTGCGTCCGAAGCGCGACAAGGAGGCGCCCCAGGAAGTCGACATCTCCTTGGAGGAGATGAAATGGGCCAAGGCTCCCGGTGCCAAGACAGCGCCCAAGTCCGCCACCGACGTGCTCACGCCCGGCGATGTGGTCTGGGTGGCACCTAAGGACCCGGACCAGCCGAACAGCGCTTGGTCGCTCATGCAGATCCCGGAGATCGGCGGCGGCCTGATCGCCCTGGACCCGCACACGGGCCGCGTGCATGCCGTGGTCGGCGGCTTCTCCTTCTCGCAGAGCCAATTCGACCGCGCGCTGCAGGCCAGGCGGCAGCCGGGCTCGTCCTATAAGCCGTTCGTCTACGCTGCCGCGCTGGACAACGGCTACAAGTCGACCAGCATCGTGCTCGATGCCCCGATCGCGCTGGAGCAGGGGCCGGGGAAGGAGATCTGGACGCCGAAGAACTACGACACCACCAAGTCCTACGGTCCCTCCACCCTGCGCGTGGGCATCGAGAAGTCGCGCAACCAGATGACGGTGCGCCTGGCCCAGGACATGGGCATGCCGCTGATCGTGGAGTACTCCAAGCGCTTCGGCGTCTACGACGACCTCCTGCCGGTGCTGGCCATGTCGCTCGGCGCCGGCGAGACCACGCTCGCCAGGCTCGCCGCCGGCTACGCGACGTTCGTGAACGGCGGCAAGCAGGTGAAGTACACACTGATCGACCGCATCCAGGACCGCTGGGGCAAGACCATCTGGCGCTATGACGACCGCGAGTGCCCGGACTGCAATGCCGAGAAATGGGAGGGGCAGACCGAGCCCACGCTGCCGCCCGACAGCAAGAAGCAGATCATCGACCCGCATACCGCCTACCAGATGACCTCCATGCTGGAGGGCGTGGTGCAGCGAGGCACGGGCACCGTCATCCGCAGAATTCTCGGCAACGTGCCGGTGGCCGGCAAGACCGGCACCACCAACGACGAGAAGGACGCCTGGTTCGTCGGCTTCACGCCGGACCTCGTGGTCGGCGTGTTCATCGGCTACGATACGCCCCGGCCGATGGGCAAGGGCAAGACCGGCGGCGCCGTGGCCGCCCCCATCTTCGCCCATTTCCTTAAGGCCGCGCTGGCGGACAAGCTCGCGGTGCCGTTCCGGCAGCCTCCGGGCATAAGACTGATGCGCGTGAGCCTGCGAACGGGGCTCAAGGCGTCACCGGGAGAGAAGAATACGGTCTTGGAGGCCTTCAAGCCGACCGAGGAGCCGGACGACGAGTACTCCGTCATTGGCTTCACCAACGAGTCGGGCACGTTCGTGACCCCGGAGCAGACGGATTCGCGTACGCTGGGCTCCGGCAAGGGCCTGTGGTGAGGGGCAAGCGATCTGCGCACGCGCCTGTACGGCACGGGCCGGCGTTTACAGCGCCGGCCTGCACCCCTATATCCGGCGCTAGCAGCACATCCCACACGCCGAGGAGGCCGCCCATGCGCGCCGAAGCCGAGAAGCTTGCCGATGCCGTGCGCCAGTCCCTGGCGCTCTTGCGGAGGCATCTTTGACTGGGATACCGCCGAGCAGCGCCTGGCCGAGCTGAACAAGCGCGCCGAGGACCCCAGGCTGTGGGGCAACCAGCAGGCGGCGCAGAAGGTCATGCGCGAACGCCAGGCGCTGGAGCGTGCCATCAACGCCTACCAGAAGCTCGAGCGCGACCTCGACGACGCCGCCACCCTGATCGAGCTGGGCGAGGCCGAGACGGACGCCGCCACCGTTGAGGAGGGCGAGGCCACCCTGCGCCAGCTCGCCGCCGACGCCCGCCGCCAGGAGGTGGAGGCGCTGCTGTCCGGCGAGGCCGATGGCAACGACACGTACGTTGAGGTCCACGCCGGCGCCGGCGGCACGGAGAGCCAGGACTGGGCCGAGATGCTCGCCCGCATGTACATCCGCTGGGGCGAGGGGCGCGACTATAAGGTATCGCTGGTGGAGGCGAGCGCCGGCGAGGAGGCCGGGCTCAAGTCCGCCACCGTGCTGGTCAAGGGCGAGAACGCCTACGGCTGGCTCAAGACCGAATCGGGCGTCCACCGGCTGGTGCGCATCTCGCCCTACGACTCCAACGCGCGTCGGCATACCAGCTTCGCCAGCGTCTGGGTCTATCCGGTGGTCGACGACAACATCGAGATCGAGGTGCGTGAGAGCGACTGCCGCATCGACACCTACCGCGCCTCGGGCGCCGGCGGCCAGCACGTCAACACCACCGACTCGGCGGTGCGCATCACGCATATCCCCACCAACATCGTGGTGGCGAGCCAGCAGGAGCGATCGCAGATCAAGAACCGCTCCATCGCCTGGGCCATGCTCAAGTCGCGCCTCTACGAGGCCGAGCTGCAGAAGCGCGAGGAGAAGGCCAATGCCGAGGCCGCCGCCAAGAAGGACATCGGCTGGGGCCACCAGATCCGCTCGTATGTGCTCCAGCCCTACCAGCTGGTGAAGGACCTGCGCACCGGCACCCAGAGCACCGACCCCAGGGCCGTGCTCGACGGCGCCATCGACCCCTTCATCGAGGCGGCACTCGCCCAGCGCGTCAAGGGCGGCGGGCCGGAGAAGGTGGAGGACATCGATTAGGGTGGTGTCAGACCCTCCGGGTCTGGCACCATGCGCTGTACACTGATATTGTGCCAGACTGAGATTGTGCTAGGATGTGGAGCATGAGCCGAACCTACACCCCCGGCCCCGAGGCCGATGCCATCGTCGAGCAGCTGCTCGCGACAGGCAACTACCGCAGCGCGGACGAGGTTGTGCGCGCAAGCCTGCAGCTTCTCCAGGCGAGCGAGCCAGAGGAGAGCGAGGTGGGGCTTGAGGAGCTGCGGCGCCTGATCGCTGAGGGCGATGCCGCGTATGCGCGCGGAGACTACGGC
>JBAPMW010000851.1:0-8054 GCA_049278815.1 Hyphomicrobiaceae bacterium | reverse complement strand
GGTCTCGGTGAAGCGGTCGATGATGGCCAGGTCGTCCATGCGCGTCCTCGATGCTCAAGGCTCCGCCGTCAGCGGCAGGAGGTGCCGCCGGGGTGGGTCGCGTCAGTGGCAGAGAGTCAGGCTCGGCTCAGTGTCGTCGTCGGAGGCGCCGCCGCCACGGCGTGCGCCGGAGAGTACCGAAAGGCGGGTCAGCTCGCGGGCTCGATTGCGTCAGCATCCGATGGTCTCCAGAGCTCAGTATCGGCTCGCCGTGTAGGCGGTGCCCGTGCCGAGGAAGGACTTGAAGCGCTGACGCGCCTCTTCCTCCGCGGCGAGGTCCCGCGCTCGCTTGGTCGTTTCGGCCCGGTATTGGGCGGCGAGCAGGCCCTGCAGGGCGAGGGCCTGCTTGACGTTGAGGGCCGCAAGCTCGTTCCCGGCCTGCGCGGCTTCGAGTGCGCCCACGGCATCGCGGGAGCGCCCCATGACGGCAGACCCCGGCCACGTGAGCAGCGTAGGCAGCACCAGCCCGACGCCCTTGCCGGAGCGTGTCGGCGCCACGACCAGCACATGCTCCGGGCCGTCGTGGCGCAGATAGCGGTCGCCGTAGAGACCGAGGACCACGCCGCGGTCGCGCAGCAGACCCGCCTTGTTGACATCGGAAAAATCCGCCCAGCGGGCCGAGCCGTAGGTCGTGGGGCGCGACCTGCGACCTGCCCGCCGGGCGGCTCCCCCGATGGCGAATGCCCCGCTCAACACCCCGCCGAGGGCGGCCACGGCACCGGCAGGGAGGAAGATGCCCGGTGCCTGGGTGTCGAACGCGAGCCACCAGGTGAAGAGCTGCCAAGGCGCATAGAGCTTGAGGACGCCGAGATCGACGAGGGCAGGCCCCAGCGCCGGCTGATGGCCGAGCATCGAGGCCGTCCACTGCGTGGCGGCCCACAGGCTGGCGACACTCAAGAGGACGGCGATGGTGCCCTGAAGCACGACGGTTCGAGCCGGTCGCATTTCCCTTGGGTCCCTCTTGGCAGCATGAATGCGCTTGGCGGGATCAGCTTGCGGGCGAAGCGGGCGCGGCGTGAATGGGGAAAAGCAGCAAAAAGAGGGAATGCAGAGGAACTGGGAGGAGGATCGAGGAAGCGGACAATTACGAGCCGCTCATGACACACTGCCATGCGCCTTGGCGCGGGCGAGAGCGTTGGCCAGACTTTCCTCAATGGTCCAGCGGGGGCCGCCGCGCCTGAGTTGCTCAAGCGCACTGGCGACAGCGGCGAGCAGGTCGGGCGTATTCGCCGAGCAGATCTCCTCCGATTGCCAGTCGCCGCTGAACGGCTCGCCGATCGCCTCGAAGGGCGCGGCGCCGGCCCTCTTGCGGATCTCCTCGGCGAAGAACTCTGCAAGCTCGGCGCTCGGGGCGCTGATGTTGATCGCGTAGCGCTGGCTCTGGATGAAGCGTACGCGATAGATGCTGACGCTGGTCATGCGGTCCTCCTTTCCGGGTGGGATTGTGGCGGCGAGGGCGCAGCATCGGCCACGTGGAGCAATGCGGGAGGGGGGCGCCCATGGCCGCATGCCGGATGGCCATGGCTCTCGGTGCGAGCGCGAATCGCCACCCCTTTCACACCAGCCTCTTCCTCTCCTCCGCGCGGAATGGAAGGGGTTAGGCTGCCTGCCGGCGCCGAAGAACTCGGCGTCAACGCCTGCGAGACGGAGATGCTGGCCTTCGATTGAAGGCACGCCGAACTCCAGCGGTGGAGAGCGTTGCGCGGGGCTTAGAACTCCCCAGAAACTCAGGCGGAATCACGCGGTTGATGACGGGGTGGTGGTCAGCGTTTGCGAACCGGTAGGCGGGCAGGTTCTTGATCGAGGAGGTGCTATTGTCACGTAGCCAAGTCCGCATGGCAGAGAAAGCGGCCATCGGACGTGCCATCGGGCGGTGGTTGCACAGTGCACGCTCCCGCGTCCGGTTTTGGCCAGAGCGCGGACATGTGCCAGAGTGGCGATCTATAATCGCGCACGGTATTGCGGATATCCATAATATAATCCGTACTCACCGAGCCGGCGATCCTCTGTGCGCCTGGCCAAGGGCGTCGACCTTGCTGAGCACGGTATCCGCCGTCGCAGGTAAACTGCCCCACGGGGTGGAGGATGCATTGGGGCTGATCGTCGCACCCCTGCATTGGCCCCAGCGGGACGCCTCGTGAAGATTCGGCGCTTCCGTAGCACGTTGCGCTTGCAGGGAAGTGACGGTCGGACAGCCGGCAAGATATTCTGGACGATCGATCAACTCGAGAGATGAACCGGCAACAACCGCGGACACTCAGTCATAGGCCCGGGGGCACGTTGGCTGCTTACTGTCCGTGCGCTCGTTGCAGTCCAAAACCACGCATGGCGATCATGTTGCATGATCGCCCGCCTATCGCGGAATTCAAAGCAACAGAAGCGAACTCGGAGGACTTCATGCCCGCACGCTTCGAGAGCATCCTGGAGACCATTGGGCGTACGCCCGTCGTCAAGATCGGGAGGTTGGCGCCTCCCGGGGTGGAGCTGTTCGTCAAGCTGGAGGCATTCAATCCGCTCGGATCCGTCAAGGACCGCCTGGCGCTGGGCGTGATTGAAGCGGCAGAGCGCACCGGCGAGCTGAAGCCGGGTCAGACCGTCATCGAGGCCACCAGCGGCAACACCGGCATTGGTCTTGCCATGGTGTGCGCGCAGAAGGAGTATCCGCTCGTCGTCACGATGGCAGAGAATTTCAGCGTCGAGCGGCGCAGGCTCATGCGCTTTCTTGGCGCCAAGGTCGTGCTGACGCCGGCGTCGGAGAAGGGCAGCGGAATGCTGGCCAAGGCCGCGGAGCTCGCGCAGACGCACGGCTGGTTCCTTTGCCGGCAATTCGAGAACGAGGCCAACCCCGATTTCCATTCCAGGACCACCGCCATCGAGATTCTGGAAGCGTTCGAGGGCGATCGGCTGGATTATTGGGTGACCGGCATGGGGACTGGCGGCACCCTCAAGGGCGTTGCGAGGGTGCTGAGGAAGGAAAGATCGGAGACCAGGGTCGTCGTCTGCGAGCCGGACAACTCCCCGCTTCTGGGCAGCGGCATTCCCCAGAGCCGCGGCGCCGACGGTGCACCTGCGGAAAGCCATCCGGTCTTCCGCCCGCATCCCATGCAGGGCTGGACGCCGGATTTCATTCCCAAGCTTGCAGAGGATGCCGTCAGGGACGGACTGATTGACGAGGTCGTGCCGGTCAAGGGCGCTGACGCCCTGCGCCTCGCGCGCGAGCTCGCGCAGAGGGAGGGCATATTCACCGGTATCAGCGGCGGCGCCACGTTCGCCGGCGCCCTGCAGATTTGCGCGCGAGCTCCGAAGGGGGCGAAGGTCCTGTGCATGCTGCCCGACACCGGCGAACGCTACCTGAGCACGCCCTTGTTCGAGGACATTCCCGCCGAGATGACCGGCGAGGAGATGGAGATCTCTCAGTCGACACCCCGCTATCGCTTCGATGTCCGGGCGGCGCCACCAATGCCTTCCCAGCCTGTAGCGGAAGTGCCCTCACAGCTCAGTCCGGAAGCGGAGGCATTCGTAAGCAAGGTGACGGGTGATGCGGACCAACCGGTCGTGATGTTCGCCCTCGAGTGGTGCGAATTCTGCTGGTCCGTTCGCAAGCTGTTCAAGGCGTTCGATATTCCCTACCGCTCGGTCGATCTCGATTCAGCCGACTACCAGAAGGACGATCTCGGCGGACGCATCCGCAAGGTGCTGAGGCATCGCACCGGCTCCCCGACGATCCCGCAAATCTTCGTCGGCAACAGCCACATTGGCGGATGCACCGAGACGTTCGATGCCTTCAACGAGGGGCGCCTGCAGGAGCTGCTGGGCGGCAACGGAATAAGCATCAAGCCGAGAGGTGATGCGAACGCCTACTCGTTCCTGCCGAAGTGGCTTCACCCGAGATAGGCGGGTACGCCGGCAGCCTTGCCGGCACTGCGTACAGTCATTGCTCTTCCACCACGGCTCGATCCATCCGCTCGCGCCGCCATGAGCCTGGAGCGGTCCCGATGTATTTCTTGAACGCCCTGTTGAAGGCCGCTTCCGACTGATAGCCCACTTCAGCCGCGACTTGGGCAACGCTCATGCGCTTGTCCTCGAGAAGGCGGGCGGCGATCTGCAGGCGCCACCGGCCGAGATACTGCATCGGCGACACTTCCACATAGGAGACGAAGCGCTCGGCGAAGGCCGAGCGCGAGAGGCCGCTCTCCCGGGCCAGCCCTTCGAGAGTCCAAGGTTCCGACGGCCGGCCGTGGATGAGACGCAGCGCGGCGCTCACATGGGGATCGCGCAGGCCGGCGAACCAGCCGCGGGCATCCTCCGGCAGGACACGTATATGGTTGCGAATGACCTCGACAAACATCAGCTCTGCGAGCTTTGCGAGCATGGCTTCGCGACCAGCGCTATCGAGACCGCTCTCCTGCACCGCCACGTGGAGAAGGCTCGATAGCCACCCCCGACTGGCCGACGAGATCGGGGAATGGATGACGCGCGGCAGGGCGCTCAGCAGCGGATTGAATGGACGTGCATCGCATCCGAGGAAGCCGCAGACGAAGCGGCATGTATCCGCGCCTTGATCACGGGTCATCCTCAGCGAGAACGGCAGTTGTTGATCGGACGGTCGATAGTACAGCGCCTCGTTGACCTTCGCCCGCATACCCGGGGCTGAAGCGATGACGTTGGCATCCCCCCAAGGAAAAGCAACGATCTCGCCGGCGCGGAGATGGATTGGGGGCTCCGCAGCGTCGATCGCCTCAGCCCAGCAGGAGCCTTCCGTTACCGTATGGAAGCCGATGACGTGGTCGGCGCCTGCCATCACCCGGCTGCCAATTCTGCTCGCCCCCGGCGTCTCAGTGACAAAGGGGGAGCGCGCCTCGATGTCGAAAAACACAGCGCCGGCCAGCCGAACCGACAGCAAAACGTCTGACAGGACATCCATTCTCACCTCTTGGGACGATCGGTCAATCGTGCCGGACGATTGATCAAAATGCTGAGGTCTCTCGGCAATCCTGGCAAAAATTGTGGATGGCCGAGCATATAGCATCGCCAATGCCCGATCTATCTTCCGTGCCGTCGGCTTCTCGCTTGGAGAAGCATTCACGGAGGCAAGCATGCAATCTGAGGCCGTCGCTGAGCTTAAGCAGGGTCTTCGGGGTCGGCTGATCCAGCGGGCCGATTCCGATTACGAGGAGGCACGCAAACTCTTCAACGCCATGATCGACAAGCGGCCAATGATGATCGCCCGGTGTGTGGACGTAAGCGACGTGGTCGCCGCGGTCAACTTCGGCCGCAAGCATGGTCTCCGGGTTGCCGTACGTGGCGGCGGGCACAACGGGCCCGGCCTTGGCAGCGTCGACGATGGACTGGTGATCGACCTGTCCGCCATGAAGGGCATACGCGTCGATCCTGCCAGCGAGACGGTCCGCGTCGAGGCTGGTTGCACATCAGGCGATGTCGACCACGCCACGCATGCCTACGGGCTCGCCGTTCCCTTCGGCATCGTCTCCACCACTGGCGTCGCCGGCCTCACGTTGGGTGGCGGCATCGGCTATTTGGCGCGCAAGCATGGCCTCACCATCGATAACCTGATCGAGGCCGATGTCGTGCTCGCCAGCGGCGAGATCGTGACTGCCAGCAAGTCGAAGAACGCCGATCTCCTGTGGGGCCTGCGCGGCGGCGGTGGCAACTTCGGCGTCGTCACCAGCTTTCTGTTCCAGGCTCATCCCGTGAAGACCGTGTACGCCGGGCCGGTCTTCTGGGACTTCAAGCACGCGCGAACGGTGATGCAGAAGTACCGCGAGTTCCTGCCCGGAGCCCCGGAGGAGTTCGGGGCGTTTGTCGGCCTGAAGACCGTTTTGCCGGTCGATCCGTTTCCTGCCGAGCATCGCGGAAAGCACGCCTGCGCGATCATCTCCTGCTTCAGCGGCCCCGCGGATGAGGGGGAGAAGGTTATGGGGAGACTCCTCAAGGAGTTGCCGGAGCCGATGTTCAATTGGCTCGGCGAGATGCCCTATCCGGCGATGCAGGCGCTGTTCGATCCGTTCCTCCCCAAGGGACTGCAGTGGTACTGGCGCGGCGGCATGGTGAAGGAGCTGACGGACGCTGCGATCGACGCGCATCTTGCTCAAGCAGGCAAATCCCCGAGTCCGCTCTCGCTCATGCACCTCTACCCGATCGATGGCGCCGTACGCCGCATTGGCAGCTCCGACACCGCATGGAGCACACGCGACGCGACCTGGTGCATGGTTATTGCCGGCATCGATTCCGATCCACGCAAGGCGGGCGAGCTGACCCGGTGGACCAGGGCATATTCCGAGGCTGTCCAGCCGCATTCGACGGACGGCGGCTACATCAACTTCATGATGGAGGAGGGCGACGGCCGGATAAGGGCCGCTTACGGCGACAACTACGACCGCCTCGTCGCCCTGAAAGGCAAGTACGACCCGCAGAACTTCTTCAACGTCAACCAGAACTTCAAGCCGGGCGACCGACGGCAGAGCGGCCAATGAAACCTGTGCGCGATATCAACCCGGTGCGTCTGCCAGCACGCTGCGTCCATTGTGTGGAGGACGGGAAGGATCTCGAGGTTATGGCCGCCAGCGGCACCGTCTGGATCACCCAGGCCCGCGACCGGCGCGACGTGATCCTCACGCGGGGGCAGGCCTTCATCCTCGACCGCCACGGCCGCGCCGTCGTCTACGCCCTTGAGGAGGCGGCGATCGTCGTGGGTCCTGCCGGCCACATCGAAGCCGCCACTTTTCCCATCCCGCCTGAGTGGCAGGGCGCCACCTGATCCCGAGTTGGTCGGATAAGGGACGGCTTTTCATCAGGAGAACGCAATGATGGGTCGAACTCGGAATGCCGGCCGCGGCACGGTGGCCGGTGCTGCCATGGCCTTGACTGTCGTCGCAACAGTCAGCGCCGCCGCGCTTGCAGAGACCGGCCGCAGCGTCCTTATCGTGCTGGATGCCTCCGGTAGCATGAACCAGCCGATGCCGGAGGGACGAACCAGGCTTGAGGCGGCGAAGGCGGCAGTCGGCGACTTTCTCGGTACGCTGCCAGCCGACGTTCGCGTGGGGCTCAGGGTCTACGGCCATCAGTCCTCCCCGGACAGGAAGAATTGCGAGGACAGCGAGCTCGTCGCCGGGTTCGCCTCGGTTGGCGAAGCCAAGGTGGCCATCATCGCCAAGGTGGCGGAGATCAGGGCGCGAGGCTACACGCCGATCACGCGCTCCTTGCAGTTGGCGGCCCAGGACATCGGCAGCGAGCCGGGTGCCGAACGCACGGTGGTGCTGGTGAGCGACGGGCAGGAGACCTGCAAGGCCGATCCGTGCGCGGCGGCAAAGGCCCTGGCCGCCGCCGACGCCAAGCTCGTCATCCACACCATCGGACTCGGGGTGAATGACGCCGCTCGCCGGCAGCTCCAGTGCATCGCCAGCGTGGCGGGTGGCGCGTACTTCGACGCCCGCAGTCAGGCGGAGCTCGCCGCAACCTTCGCCAAGGCGGCAGCCGCCAAGAAAAGCGAGGTGGTCGTCAAAGTTATCGCGGCCAAGACAGGCATCCTGGCCGCACCAAGCATCAAGGGAAGCGCCGCACTCTCCCATGCCGAGACGGGCAAGGCCATGGACTTCATCGGTGGGCCGTGGCCCAAGCGCGAGCTGCCGGTGGGCATCTACAATGTCAAGCTCACCAACGGCATATGGACCGGCATCCAGATCAAGCCGGGCGAGACGACGGTGCTCCAGCCGGCCTTGCTGCGCATCGAGAACGGATCGTCCGACATCATGTGGCTGCTCGATCCGGAGACCAATGAGGAGCTCGGCTACTTCCAGATGCGGCAATCGCCCGAGGTGGCGCTGGTTCCAGGCCTGGTCGTCCCGCGGGTCGGCAAGTTCACCTGGCCGGCGATCGAGGCGACGCCCGGTAAGACGACAGTCCTTCGGCTGGCCATGCTCAAGGTGAACGACCCCTCACACGCCAGGAGGCAGCAGTTCTATGTGGTAAGACCGCTCGGTGGTGGACGTGAAGAA
>JBAPMW010000850.1:0-1792 GCA_049278815.1 Hyphomicrobiaceae bacterium | reverse complement strand
GGCCGGGTGCGCCGCCCCATCGAGGGCGGGGTCCCCAACCCCGTCGCCCCGCCCCCCGGCTGCGCCTTCCACCCCCGCTGCCCGCACGCGTTCGAGCCGTGCGGGATGGAGGTGCCGGCCCTCAAGGAGCGCGCCGGGCGGGCGGTGGCGTGCCACGCCGTGGGGGCGGGGCGGATTTAGGGCGGCCGCCTGGGGAAACGCCCATTGCGCAACGGTCCCGGAGGGAGCAAAAGTGCCAATTCCCGACATAGCCAGCGGCAACGGTGGCCTAACGTGGCACGCCGAGGAGCACTCGTTGCAAAATGAGTTCTTGCACCATTGTAACCACGTTGAAAGAATAGCGACTAGCTACGCAGAGGACGTCCTATGGGGCTAGACATCTACCACCTCAGGGCGAATGCCGAGGGACGCGGGTTGCGCGTCTCGCTCGAGGATGCGATTGTGGGTATCGAGCGCATGCAACGCAAGTTTGCTTGGTGCCTGCGCAATGACGACCTTCTTACGACGGACTGGCATAAGACGCTCGCTGCGCTCGGCGTCGATGCTGCGCACTACGAGCATACCATCGCCATTCCAGTGGCACCCGGCAAGCCCTGGTCTGGTCAGAAAGGCAGGGTCGACGGATTGCGCCGCCGGCCCGGCGCTGACGCGAAGTTGCTGCCGGAGCTGCTGTTCGTCACCAACTTACAGGATGAGGTTGAGGTCGCAAAGCGTGTCCGGCGCGGCTGGGGCGCCGAGGCCGTCGTGCTCAAGGCTGAGTTCGTGCCGGGTTCCGTGCGCGAGACTGTGGTCTATGGGGAGGAGATCGGTTGCCAGCGCAATGAAGTGGCGCCGGAGTTCTATTCCGAGTTTCCACCCTCAGAGTTTATCGTCGACATCGACCGCGTGCGCCGGATTCATGAGCTGACACTGGAAACCAGCAAGGAAACGTTCGCGGCAGAGTTCCTTGATACCTGGAATGATGAAACAAGCTTTGTGTTCGTCGGCCGGTAGCGCGTCAACCACAGCCGCTTGGTGAACGGCAGAGGCGCAAAAAAGTCGCCTTGACCTTGGATCTGTCGTAAGGCTGCCAAGGTTCGTGCAGAATTGCCGGAACGTCACGTTCCCTGGCCACAACCATCCAATCACTGGCCTCACACAGCCCATTACGAAAGTAGATGTCCTCGTGGTGCCGCAAGATGCCGCCAATGGCCAATAGCTTCGAGCGCACAAGATCCGGATCGAGCCAATTGGAGTGCCCAGGCGCGGAACCGGGGGCGTGACCCAAGAGAGCGGCGACGGCTTCATCCGAGGAATTTCCGGCAGCAATGTTGAATAGCACGCAGGAGCACATTCGAGAACAAGTCGCCTCAGCGAGCCGCGCCGAGCTTGACCAGCTGCGGCGGCGAGCAATGGCTGTGCTTGAACGGGTGCAAGCGGCGCGCAAGTACCGGTTGCGATCGAAGGTCGAAGAGATTGAGGTGGCCGTCGCCATTGAGACCTTGGCCCAAGTGGAGGGTGCACTGGGCCGGCGCGGCAAGTGGTTCCTGGCGCGAAGGCGTCTTCAACTGAGGATGCAGTATCTTCGATAGCTACTCGGACGGGTCGCAAGGTAGCGCGCACCCTGCGGTTGCCCACGGCCCGCAACTACGCTCGGCGCTGACAAGCAAGTGCTGCGCCGCAGCATGCGTACAGTGGACTACGGTCGATATGGGTCACAACCTGCCCAATCGTGGCGTTCACGCCGCAGCCTTGCCGCACCCCGCATGCGGCTTCGTCACGCGGTCCGTCGATGCCGGATACTGGGCGAGCT
>JBAPMW010000849.1:0-5906 GCA_049278815.1 Hyphomicrobiaceae bacterium | reverse complement strand
GCCCAGCGCCCCGACGGCGGCCTCACCTATCTCTACGACGACGTGACCGAGCGGTTCGCGCTGGAAAGCCGCTACAACGCCCTGATCGACGCCCAGCGCGAGACGCTGGACGGCCTCAAGGAGGGCGTCGCGGTGTTCGAGCCCGACGGCCGGCTCAAGCTGCACAACTCGGCGCTGGCGCAGATCTGGCGGCTTTCCCGCAGCACCCTGAACGAGGGGCCGCACATCGACGAGATCGTGGCCCAGTGCCACAAGCTCTACGACGACAGCGCTACCTGGGCGCGCATCGCCAATGCCGTCACCGGCATCTCAGACCGTCGCCAGGCGATCCAGGGGCAGATGACGCGCCCCGATCAGAGTGTCATCGATTTCGTCGTGGTGCCACTGCCGGACGGCGCCACGCTCATCACGTTTGCGGACGTGACGGACTCCAAGCGCTACGAGCGGGCGCTGATCGAGCGCAACGAGGCGCTGGTGGTGGCCGACCGGCTCAAGAGCCAGTTCATGCGCCACGTCTCCTACGAGCTGCGCACGCCTCTCACCAACATCATCGGCTTCACCGAGATGCTGATGCAGCCGGCCGCCGACGTGCTGACCCGCAAGCAGCGCGAGTACATGAACGACATCCTGGCCTCCTCCAGCACCCTCCTCGCCATCATCGACGATATCCTCGACCTCATCACCATCGACGCCGGCGCGCTGGAGCTGAAGCTGGCGCCGGTGAAGGTGGCGGGCATCGTCGATGCGGCCGTGCTCGGCGTGCGCGACCGTGCCAGCCGGGAACGCCTCAATATCGACATCCGCATTGCCGACGATGCGCAAGAGTTCATCGCCGACGAGGCGCGGGTCCGCCAGGTGCTCTACAACCTCCTCTCCAACGCCATCGGTTTCTCCAAGCCCGGCGCTACCGTCACGGTCAGCGCGTGGCGCGAGGCCGGCATGACGGCGTTCGCGGTGGAGGACCAGGGCGTGGGCATCCCCAAGGAGGAGCAGCGGCGCGTGTTCGAGCGCTTCGAGAGCCGCACCCAGGGCTCCAAGCACCGCGGCGTCGGCCTTGGGCTCTCCATTGTCGAGAGCCTCGTGCAGCTGCACGGCGGCGTCATGGCGCTGGAATCGGAGCCCGGCCGCGGCACCCGCGTCACCGTCCGCTTCCCCGAGACCGGCACGCCCATGTCCGCTCCGGCTGCCGAGGCGGACCGCATCGCGGCCCAGGCCTGAAGCCATGCAGATTGAGTGGACCCGTGAGCTCGACGAGGCGGGCTGCGTTCAGCTTGCGGAGCTGATCGCCCTCAAGATCCGGCCCGGCGACGCCATCGCGCTTTACGGCGACCTCGGCGCCGGCAAGACCACCCTGGCACGCGCCCTGATCGGCGCCCTGCTGCGCGATGCCGCCCCTGACGTCCCGAGCCCGACCTTCGCGCTCCAGCAGACCTACGCCACACCGCGCCTCGCGATCGCGCACTTCGACTTCTACCGCCTGGCGAGCGCGGAGGAGGCCAGGGAGCTCGGCTTCGAGGAGGCGATGGACGCCGGCGCCGTGATCGTGGAGTGGCCAGAGCGCGCGCTGTCGCTGCTGCCGGCAGACCGCATCGAGATCGTCCTGGCCGAGACCGCCGGTCCCGACCGCCGCCTCGTCACCGTGCGTGGCCTCGGCGCGCCCGCTGCGCGCCTTGAGCGCATCGCCGGGATCCTGGCCTTCCTCGACGCTCAGCCCGGCTGGACCGGGGCGCGCATCGCCTACCTGCAAGGCGACGCCTCCACGCGCGCCTACGCCAGGCTCTCCCGTGACGGCCGCACCGCGCTCCTGATGGACGCCCCGCGCCAGCCCGACGGGCCGCCCATACGCGATGGCAAGTCCTACAGCCGGATCGCCTGCCTGGCCGAGGACATGGTGCCCCCGTTTGTGGCCATCGGCGCGGCGCTGCGCGCGGCGGGGCTGAGCGCGCCTGAGGTCCTGGCGGCCGATCTGGAGGCTGGCCTCGCGCTGGTGGAGGACCTGGACGACCGCCTCTACGGCCGCGAGATCGCGGCCGGCGCCTCGCAAGCCCAGCTATGGCGCGCCGCGGTCGACGCGCTCGTGCACTTGCGGCGTGTCCCACTGCCCTCGGCGCTGCCGCTCCCGGATGGCACCTCAATCCGCCTGCCGCGGCGCGACCGGGCCGCGTTCGAGATCGAGATCGAGCTGCTGCTCGACTGGCTGTGGCCGGAGCTCAAGGGCGGGCCAGCGCCGGAGGCGATGCGAACGGAGCTCCGCACCCTCTGGGCACCCGTCATCGACCGCCTGCTGGCGCTGCCGGGCGGCTGGTTCCTGCGCGACTACCACTCGCCCAACCTGGTCTGGCTGCCCGAGCGCGAGGGCGTGGCCAGGGTGGGAATCCTCGACTTCCAGGATGCCCTCAACGAGCACTTCGCCTTCGACCTGGTCTCGCTGCTGCAGGATGCGCGCGTCGATGTGCCGGAGGACCTGGAGCGCGAGCTGTTCAACTGCTACTGCACGCAAGTCGCGGCACGCGAGCCCGATTTCGACCGGGAGCGGTTCGCCGTGGCGTACGCCGACTTCGGTGCGCAGCGCAACACCCGGCTCCTGGGCCTCTGGGCCCGCCTGCTGCGCCGGGACGGCAAGCCGCACTACCTGCAACACTATCCGCGGACCTGGGGATACTTGGCACGCAACCTGAAGCATGTCACGCTGGCGCCCCTCGCGGCGTGGTACGAGAAGCATTTTCCAGAGTCAGAGCGCAACAGACCATTGGTGCCCTGACGGGTAGACGGTAGGGCAGATTAGCGAAGCGTAATCCGCCGCCGCTTATGGAGTTTCGGCGGGTTACGCGCTGCGCGCTAACCCGCCCTACGGCACATTGGGGGAGGCATGCCGGGCTGCAAGCCAACGGTTGCGATGGTGCTGAGCGCCGGTCTCGGCACGCGCATGGCGCCCCTCAACGGCGGCGTGCTGCCCAAACCCCTGGTGCAGCTCGGCGGCCGGGCCCTCATCGACCGCGTGCTCGATCGCCACGTGGAGGCCGGCATCGCGCGCGCCGTCGTCAACGTGCACCACAAGGCGGACCTGATCGAGGCGCACCTCAAGGGGCGGCGCATGCCGAGGGTCGAGATCTCCGACGAGCGCGAGAAGCTGCTCGACACCGGTGGAGGGGTGAAGCGCGCGCTTCCACGGCTGGGTGCCGGGCCGTTCTTGATCCACAACTCCGACTCGGTGTGGATCGAGGGCGTCGGATCGAACTTGGCCCGCCTGTTCGAGGCGTGGGACGGCGAGAGGATGGATTGCCTGATGCTGCTGGCATGCACCTCGCAGAGTCTCGGCTACTCGGGCCGCGGCGACTTCGCCTTCGAGGCCGACGGTCGCATCCGCCGGCGCGTCGAGCAGGAGATCGTGCCGTTTGTCTTCGCCGGCGTGAAGCTGGCGCATCCCCGCCTCTTCGACGGCAGCCCAGATGGCGCCTTCTCGCTCAACCTGGTCTGGGATCGGGCCATCGCCCAGGGGCGCGCCTTCGGCCTGCGCCTGGAGGGCACCTGGATGCATGTCGGCAGCCCCGACGCCCTGGTCCAGGCCGAGCAGCGTCTGGCGCAGACGGCGGCGCGCTAGCCGTGTCGGTGGGGGGGCATATCGTAGGTTGGGTTAGCGCGAAGCGCGTAACCCAACATGGCGAAGGCCGGTGCGTGTTGGGTTACGGCCTTCGGCCTAACCCAACCTACGCTGCGGACGGCGCCCCATGACGCCCCGCGGCCAAGTCTACACCGTCGATCCGGGGCGGCCGTTCCTGACGGCCCTGGCGGAGGCGTTGCTGGCCGGCGATCTCCCAACGCGCGGCGGCACGCGGCCCGATGCCCTCGGCCTCGCCGACATCACCGTCTACCTGCCCACCCGCCGGCCGGCGCGCGCGCTGCAGCAGGCGTTCCTGGAGGCGGCCGGCGGCAGGGCGCTGCTGCTGCCCAGGATCAAGATGCTTGGCGCCGACAGCGAGGAGCTGGAGCTCATCGCTGCGGCGGCGGAGGATTTCGCCGGCGGCGCCGGAGACATCCCGCGCGCCATCGGCGAGCTGGAGCGGCAGCTGCTGCTCACGACGCTCGTTCAGGCCTGGGCGCAGAAGGAACGGCGGGGCGGCGGCATGGAGCCCTACACGCCCGCCGGAGCCCGCAGCCCTGCGCAGGCCGCGCGGCTTGCCCGCGAGCTGGCCCGTCTCATCGACGAGCTGGAGGCGGAAGGTATCGGCTTCGAGCGGCTGAAAAGCCTGCCAGGCGACGAGTATGCCGAGCAATGGCGGTTTACGTTGCAATTCCTTGAGGTCGCCCTGCCGTTCTGGCCGGCGCACCTCGCCGAGAGCGACCTGCTCTCGCCCGTCGCGCATCGCCGGCGCCTGCTCGAGGCGGAGATGCGCCGGCTGAAGGAGGCGCCGCCGGCGGCGCCCGTGATCGTCGCGGGCATCGCGTCGGCCGATGCCGCGGCCACCGAGGTGGTCAAGGCCATCCTTGCGCTTCCCAACGGCGCCCTGGTCCTGCCCGCGCTGGATCGCGCCCTCGACGAGGAGGCCTGGGCGGCGATCGGCCGGCATCCGGAGCATCCGCAGTTCGGCCTGAAGCGGCTGCTGGACGGCCTCGGACTGTCGCGCCGGGATGCCGCGCCCATTGGCACAACCAGGGAGGCCGTGGCACGTGCGGCCCGCTGGACGCTGGTGTGCGAAGCCATGCGCCCGGCGGGGACCACGGAGGTCTGGCACCGCTTCACCGCCGGCGCCGACCGGCGAGAGATGGCGGCGGCGCTCAGGGGCCTCAGCCTGATCGAGGCGGACAACGCCCCGGAGGAGGCGGAGGCCATCGCCCTCATCCTGCGCGAGAGCCTGGAGCGCCCACGCGCCAGGGCGATGCTGGTGACGCCGGACCGGGGGCTGGCGCGGCGCGTGGCGGCGCGGCTGGCGGCGTGGTCTCTCGACGTGGAGGACCTGGGCGGCGAGCCGTTCGCCAAGACCATCCCCGGCACATTCCTGGAGCTGGCGGTGGCGGCGGCCGAGACGGCGTTCGAGCCGGTGGCGCTGATGACGCTCCTCAAGCACCCGCTGTGCCGGCTCGGCATGCGCGCCGAGGAGATGGAGGCGGGCCGGCGGACCCTGGAGCTGGCCTGCTTCCGCGCGCCCTACTTCGGCACCGGGCTGGAGGGCGTCGAGGCGAGCCTGGAGGACGTGCGCGCGCAGTCGCGACGCCCGGCCGCCCTGCGCCGCCTCGCCGACTCCGACTGGCGCGCCGCGCGTGCCCTGGTGCGGGCCCTGAGTCGCGCGTTCGGACCCCTGATCGGGACCTTCGGCTCCTCCGGGACTGTCCCTCTCAGCGCGCTGGCGGCGGGCCACTACGCCACCGCCCAGGCGCTGGCCGAGACCGCCGCCGACGACGACGGCGCTGCCCTGCGCCAGGGCGATGCCGGCGAGTGGGCCGTGCAATTCTTCGCCAGCCTCATCGACCCCGACCCGACGGCGCCCGCGATGGTCGGCTCCGACTACCCCGATCTCTACCGCACGCTGGTGACGGAGAAGCGCATCCGCCCGAGGAGCGGCGGCCACCCCCGCATTGCCATCTGCGACCCCTACGAGGCGCGCTTACAGCAGGTCGATCTCGTCATAATCGGTTCGCTCAACGAGGGCACCTGGCCCAAGGCTGCCGACCCGGGTCCCTGGCTCAGCCGGCCGATGCGGCAGACGCTGGGCCTGCCCGCCCCGGAGGAGCGCATCGGCATCGCGGCCCACGACCTCGCAGCGCAGCTCGGCGCCCCCCGCGTGGTGCTCACCCGCGCCGCCAAGGTGGACGGTGCCCCGACGGTGCCATCGCGCTGGCTCTTGCGCCTGGGGGCCCTGGTGAAGGGCATGGGGCTGTCGCTGGCGCCGGAGCAGCCGTGGCTCGCC
>JBAPMW010000848.1:0-3192 GCA_049278815.1 Hyphomicrobiaceae bacterium | reverse complement strand
CCCTCACCCTAACCCTCTCCCCGCAAGCGGGGAGAGGGTATCCGGTAGCGACTCGATCGAAGGCTTCACCCTGCGGCAGCTGGCCTTGCGCGCCATCGCCGAGACGCAGTGGGTGCCGCCGCAGGGGCAGAACCGCATCACCGGCATGATCGAGGCCAAGCCCGACTGGGTGCTGTCGCGTCAGCGCGCCTGGGGCGTGCCGATCCCGATCTTCGTCAAGGACAGCCCGGACGGCTCCTACGAGATCCTGCAGGACGAGGAGGTGAACGCGCGCATCGTCGCCGCTTTTGAGGCGAAGGGCATCGGCGCCTGGCACGAGCCCGGCGCTGCCGAGCATTTCCTCGGCAACTCCTACAGCACGAAGGAGTGGAGGAAGGTCGACGACATCTGCGACGTGTGGTTCGATTCCGCCTCCACGCACGCGTTCACGCTGGAGGACCCGGTGCACTTCCCGCAGCTTGCCGGCATCCGGCGCAAGCGCGACGGCGGGGACGATACCGTCATGTACCTGGAAGGCTCCGACCAGCACCGCGGCTGGTTCCACTCCTCGCTCCTGGAGAGCTGCGGCACACGCGGCCGCGCCCCTTACGACGTCGTGCTGACCCACGGCTTCATCCTCGACGAGAAGGGCGAGGAGAAGATGTCGAAGTCGCGCGGCAACGTGCTTTCGCCGCAGGAGCTCATGAAGAGGTCGGGCGCCGACATTCTGCGCCTGTGGGTGGCCTCTTCCGACTATACGAGCGACATCCGCTTCGGGCCCGGAATTCTGCAAGGGACGGTCGAGGCCTACCGCAAGCTCAGGAATACCCTGCGCTGGATGCTTGGCATGCTCGCGCACTACGAGGGGCGCCAGCCGATCGCTCCCGCGGCGATGCCCGAGCTGGAGCAGCTCATGCTGCATCGGCTGGCGGAGCTCGATGAGGCGATCCGCAAGGCCTACGCCGAGTACGACTACAAGCGCGTCGTGGCGGCGCTCTCGCACTTTATGAATACGGATCTGTCCGCGTTCTACGTCGACATCCGCAAGGACGCGCTCTACTGCGAGCCCTACTCCAGCGCCAAGCGCAAGGCGGCCGTGGAGACCATCGAGCAGGTCTTCCGCCACGTCAGCCTGTGGCTGGCCCCGCTGCTGTGCTTCACCGCCGAGGAGGCGTGGCTGGCGCGCTATCCGTCCGAGGACGGCTCGGTGCACCTTGAGGTGTTCCCCGAGGTGTCCGGCTCCTGGCGCAACGACGCGCTGGCCGAGGACTGGGAGCAGATCAAGCGCGTGCGCCGCGTGGTGACGGGCGCCTTGGAGATCGAGCGCGCCAACAAGCGGATCGGCTCGGCCCTGGAGGCGGCGCCGCAGGTGTTCATCGCCGACGACACGCTGCTCGACGCGCTCGAAGGCATCGATTTCGCCGAGGTCTGCATCACATCGGGCATCGAGATCGTCGATGGCGAGGCCCCCGAGGGCGCCTTCACGCTCCCCGACGTGCCGGGCGTGGGTGTGGTGCCCCGCAAGGCCGCCGGCCAGCGCTGCGCCCGCTCCTGGCGCTACACCGACGACGTGGGCAGCGACCCGGACTTCCCCGACCTCTCCGCCCGCGACGCCGCCGCCGTGCGCGAGCTCGATGCGCGGGCCGCCGCGGCGCGTTGACACATGCCGTGCACGGCATTATAGGTGTGCTGCATGAGCAAGGTGCGCACACACGAGGTCTACAGCTGGCGGCTCAGCGCCAAGCTCAAGACGGAGCTTGAGGCAGCCGCCAGAGACGAGAAGGCCAGCGTCGATGCCATTCTCAGCCGCATCGTGCGGGCTTGGCTTGCCACACGGATCGACGCGGGAGATGCCGACACCCTGACCCGAGGAAGTGCGGTTGGCTTCAGTGAGGGGCCCAACGCCTACCTACCCGGAGCGGGCGATGCAAGAAGCCGCGTGCGTCGGCGGCGGTCATCTGGACGACGTCAGAGCAAGGTTGAAGACGACGCCGAGCAGCAGCAACGGTTGCGCGAGCAGCTTCTAAGAGCGGCGGGCACGGTCTCGATTGGACTGGGCCCATATACGAACGAACGCGTTCGTGAAGTGATGGGTGAAGCCCTGGAAAAAAAGTACCGTGAGAGCCAGCGGCGTGCCCCAAGGCGATCTCGTTGACACAGGCGCGATACTTGCGACCGTCGATGTGACCGACAGGTGGCACGGAGCGTGCGTCGAAGCATTGCGGCGCGTCAGATATCCGCTCGTTATTACACCCGCTGTGTTGACCGAGGCTTTTTACTTCGCGGTGAGGCGAGGGGAACTTTCGGCAGGCCGTGTGGGATTTCATCCGCGCGGGTAGGGTCACTATTTCGGCGATCACAGACGCCGACCTCTCTGCGCTGGAAGCGCTGATGCACCGGTACGCCGATCGCCCCATGGACTTCGCTGACGCCACCCTCGTGCACATCGCCGAGCGCGAGGGCCTGCGCACCATCCTGACCGTCGATCACAGCGACTTCGAGACCTATCGCATTGGACGCCGCGCCAAGTTCCGGATATTACCCGCCCGCTGAGCCCGATGTCCGCCGCGGCGCGTCCAGGGCTCGGCGGGAGGACTCCGGGAGCCGGGGAGGTCATGCAGCAAGCGCGTCAGATGTCGTGGCTGTGGGGGCCGTTGTCGGTGCTGGGAATGTCGTGGGCGGTCCTCACGCTCGCGATCGACCAGGCACACAAGTGGTGGATGCTCACCGTCTACCGCATCCAGGACCTGGGGCGGGTGCGGGTCACCCCGTTCCTCGACCTCGTCTATCTCAACAACAAGGGCATCAGCTACGGCCTGCTGCCGCTCGACAGCTGGGTGGGCCAATGGCTGCTCGCGGGCTTGGCTGGCCTGGCCGTGCTGGCGATGGCCGTTTGGCTCGCCCGCTGGGTCACGACCAGGCTGGTAGCGGCAAGCCTCGGCCTGATCATGGGCGGCGCCATCGGCAACGCCATCGACCGGGTGCGGCTGGGCGGCGTGGCCGATTTCATCCAGGTTCACGCCTTTGGCTACTACTGGTACGTGTTCAACATCGCCGATGCAGCCATCGTTGCCGGGGTGTGCGGTCTTCTGTATGATTGTCTCGCGGTGAGTCGCAATAGCGCCGCAAATTCACCCTAAGCCTTTGACAAAGCACGGACTCAGGGGAGAGCCAATGCTTCCGCTGCACCGACACCGGACTGCTGCCCTGGCA
>JBAPMW010000847.1:0-6788 GCA_049278815.1 Hyphomicrobiaceae bacterium | reverse complement strand
GTCGCCAGCCGCGGCCATCATGAGGACATCGGCGGACTGACGCCGGGCTCCATGACGCCGCGTGCCACCACCATCGAGGAGGAGGGCGTCTACATCGACAACTTCAAGCTGGTCGATCGGGGTCGCTTCCTGGAGGCCGAGACGCACGCGCTGCTGACCGGCGCCAGGTATCCCGCGCGCAGCCCGGCCAAGAACATCGCCGACCTCAAGGCGCACGTGGCCGCCAACGCCAAGGGCGTGGCGGAGCTGGAGAAGATGGTGGCCCACTTCGGCCTCGACGTGGTGCGGGCCTACATGGGCCACGTGCAGGACAACGCCGAGGAAAGCGTGCGCCGCCTCCTGTCACGCCTGGAGGACGGCGCCTTCCGGGTGGAGATGGACCAGGGCAGCTGGGTGGATGTGAAAATCTCCGTGGACCGCGCCAACCGCCGCGCCCGCGTCGATTTCTCGGAGACCTCGCCCGAGCAGGCCAACAACTTCAACGCCCCCGAGCCCGTCACCCGCGCCGCCACGCTCTACGTCTTCCGCGTCATGGTGAACGAGCCCATCCCCATGAACGCCGGCTGCCTGAAGCCCATCGACGTCGTCATCCCCGAGCGGTCGATGCTGAAGCCGGCCTACCCGGCCGCCGTGGTGGCGGGCAACGTGGAGACCAGCCAGATCGTCACCAACTGCCTGTTCGCCGCCATGAAGGCGCTGGGCCCCAGCCAGGGCACCATGAACAACCTCACCTTCGGCAACGCCCGCTACCAGTATTACGAGACTATCTGCTCCGGCAGCCCGGCCGGCCCCGGTTTCGACGGCACCGCCGGCGTGCATGTGCACATGACCAACACCCGCCTCACCGACCCGGAGGTGCTGGAGCTGCGCTATCCCGTCCTCCTGGAGGAGTTCTCCATCCGCCGCGGCTCCGGCGGGAAGGGCCGGTGGAGCGCCGGCGACGGTACGCTGCGCCGCATCCGCTTCCTGGAGCGCATGGACTGCGCCATCCTCTCCAGCTTCCGCAAGGTCCGTCCCTACGGGCTGGAGGGCGGCGAGCCCGGCGAATGCGGCGAAAACTGGGTGCGTCGCAACAACGGCGCCATGGAGCGGCTGGAGGGCTGCGACCAGACCGTGCTGGAGCCCGGCGAGGCGGTGATTGTCAAGACGCCGACGGGCGGAGGCTTCGGCCGCGCATGATGCAATGACGGTGGTGCGATGCAAGCCATGCTGCAATCGCAATACTGCGACGCAGCATGCGGTCTAGCTCCAGGTCCTGCGACGACCCACATACCGGTCAAGGCAGCGCTCCGGCCCGACAAGGCGGGCGCCCCCAAAACCTCGTTAAAGCGTCGCAAAGACGGAGACCGTTCATGAGCACCTTGACCTACACCAATCAGAGCCTTGTTGCCGCCGAGGCGGCGGCAGCCAAGCCCGCCCGCAAGCCGCTCCTGACCAGGATGTTCAACGCCTTCGTCGAGGCGCAGCAGCGCCGCGCCGAGCGCGAGATCGCCCGCTATCTTGCCGGCCGCCCGCTGACGGACGACGTGGAGCGCGAGCTCATGCGCCGGCTGTCGGGCGCCAAGCCCCTCTGATCCGACAGAACCCAGGTGGGCCGGCAGGTCGAATTGAGAAGCCGGCCGGCCCGCTCATGCTGGCCTTGGCCGTAGCAGGTCGTAGATCGCACCAAGCGCGAGGCCGAACCCGCCAACGATGATGATTGCCGACAGCATCCGGCTTGGATTGAGCCCGCCGAACAGCACTTGGCCGGGCTGACCGAACACCCGGCCCTTGATCAGCGGCACCAGGACCCAGCTGCCGACTACGGCAATGAACAGCCCGTAAATCAAGCCCTTGAGCCATGCCTTGCGGCCGGGCACCCAATCGTAGGCCAGGGCGAAGAGCACGCCCCACAGACCGCCCCAGAACATGTTGTTGACGAGCCGTGGCACCCCCCATGGGGGGATTGGCCGCATGCCCCAGGCCGTACCCCGCACTAGTCCGGCCTGCGTCAGCCCATAGATAATCGCCTCGTGCGCCACGATCACGGCTATCACTGCGGCGATGAAGCCCAGTGCGATACGGCCTAGCGTTCCTCCCATAGTCAATCTCGCTGGTTTGCGCCCATGTGCAGAGTATTGGCAGTTTTCGCCGTATCGGGTAAATGCGGATCGGCTGCTCCGGTGAACGGTGGCCACGCGAGCCGGGCGGAGGCCCTTTTTCGCTTGCCGACAGAAGCCGAGGCGTCCCATATACGGGCGCTTGGGAATCGGCCGGGGTCGCCCGGGATCAGCCCTTTCATCTGGACCTCTGGATCAAATCGACGCGGAGGCGAGGGGCCTGCCCCATTCGGCGAGCGGCCCCGTCCTACAGGAGACTGCATGGCCAAGGAAGAGCCGCTGGAGTTCGAAGGGGTTGTCGTGGAGGTGCTCCCCGACGCGCGCTGCCGCGTCAAGCTCGAGAACGGGCACGAGGTGGTGGCCTACACCTCCGGTCGTATGAAGAAGAACCGCATCCGCATCCTTGCCGGCGACAAGGTGACGGTCGAGATGACGCCCTATGACCTCGACAAGGGGCGCATCAACTTCCGCCACAAGGACACCCGCGCGCCCTCCATGCCGCCCGGCCAGCGCCGCCCGCCGCAAAGGCGGCGGTAGACTCTAGGCGCGAGCCAAGCTGGCAACCCCATACGCCCCCCGGCGGCGCGGGCAGATCAGGTGGCCATGGCCCCGCGGCTCTCCACCGCGAGATCGAAGGCGGCGGCCAGCAGGGCCTTGGTGTAGGGCTCGCGCGGGCGCTCGAAGATCTGCCCGGCGGGGCCTTCCTCCACCACCTTGCCGCTCTTCATCACCACCACGTAGTTGGAGAGCGCCCGCACCACCTTGAGGTCGTGGCTGATGAAGAGGTACGCGAGGTCGTGCCGCTTCTGGAGGTCGCGCAGCAGGTCCACGATCTGCGCCTGCACCGACATGTCCAGCGCGCTGGTGGGCTCGTCCAGCAGCACGAACTTCGGCTCCAGCACCATGGCGCGGGCGATGGCGATACGCTGGCGCTGGCCGCCGGAGAACTCGTGCGGGTAGCGGTCCTGGCCGTCAGGGTCGAGCCCCACCTCCTGAAGGGCCGCGCCGACGCGGGCGCGGCGCTCCTCGTAGGTGAGATGCGGGCTCTGGATGCTGAGGCCCTCCTCGATGATCTGACTCACCGAGAGGCGTGGCGACAGCGAGCCATAGGGGTCCTGGAACACCACCTGCATCTCCTTGCGCAGCGGGCGCATGGCGGTGGAGCCCAGGCCGTCGATGGACTTGCCCATGTAAGCGATAGGCCCCTGCGAGGCGATCAGGCGCAGGAGGGCAAGGCCGAGCGTGGTCTTGCCGGAGCCGGATTCGCCGACGATGCCGATGGTCTCGCCGGCGCGCAGCTTGAGGGAGAGCCCGTCCACCGCCTTGATGTGGTCCACCGTGCGGCGAAGCAGGCCCTTCTTGATGGGGAACCAGACCTTGAGGTTCTGCGTCTCCAGCACGGTCGGAGCGCTCACCGGCGGCTGCGGCGGCGAGCCCTTGGGCTGGGCCGACATCAGCTGCTGCGTGTAGGGGTGCTGCGGCCGTTCCAGAACGTCCTGGGTCTCACCCTCCTCCACCACGCGGCCGTCGCTCATGACGTAGACGCGGTCGGCCATGTTGCGGACCACGCCCAGGTCGTGGGTGATGAGCAGCATGGCCATGCCGCTCTCGCGCTGCAGCGACTTCAGGAGGTCGAGGATCTGGGCCTGGATCGTCACATCGAGCGCGGTGGTGGGCTCGTCGGCGATCAGCAGGTCCGGCTCGTTGGCGAGCGCCATGGCGATCATCACGCGTTGCCGTTGTCCGCCCGACAGCTGGAAGGGGTAGGCGTTGAGCCGCTTCTCCGGATCGTTGAGGCCGACCTTGCGCAGCAGCGCCAGCACGCGCTCGCGCACGGCGGCATCGTCGAGGCCGTGGTGCACCCGCATCACCTCGCCCACCTGCTTCAGGATGCTGTGGAGCGGGTTGAGCGAGGTCATCGGCTCCTGGAAGATGATGGAGATCTTGTCGCCGCGGATCTCGCGCATGGCCTCGTTGGAGGCCTTGATCAGGTCCTTGCCGCCGTAGTGGATCTCGCCCGTCGGGTGGCTCGCCGCCGGATAGGGCAACAGCTTCAGGATCGAGAGCGCCGAGACGGTCTTGCCGGAGCCGGACTCGCCCACGAGCGCCACGATCTCGCCCTTGGCGATGTTGAACGAGACGCCCTTCACGGCCTCGACCGTCTTGCCGGACGCGTGGAATGCGACCGAGAGGTCGCGGACGTCTACGAGGGGCGCTGGCGTTGCCGCACTCATTTGAAGGTCTTCCTGGGATCGAGGGCGTCGCGCGCCGCCTCGCCGATGAAGATGAGGAGTGTCAGCAGCCCCGCGATGGAGACGAAGGCGGCAAGCCCCAGCCATGGCGCGTGCAGGTTGGCCTTGCCCTGCGCCAGCAGCTCTCCGAGCGAGGCCGATCCAGGCGGCAGGCCCAGGCCGAGGAAGTCGAGCGCGGTCAGGGCCGTGATCGAGCCGGAGAGCTTGAAGGGCAGGAACGTGAGCGTCGCCACCACGGCGTTGGGCAGCAGGTGGCGGAACATGATGCGGGTGTTGGAGAGGCCGAGCGCGCGCGCCGCCAGGATGTACTCCAGGTTGCGCCCGCGCAGGAACTCCGCGCGCACCACGCCGACGAGGTAGACCCAGTGGAACAGCAGAAGGATGAACAGCAGCGTCCAGAACCCTGGCGTCAGCGCTGCCGATAGGACAATCAGCACGAACAGCGACGGGATCGACGACCAGATCTCCAGGAAGCGCTGGAAGACGAGGTCGACCTTGCCGCCGAAGTAGCCCTGCACCGCGCCGGCAGTCACGCCGATGACGGAGGAGAAGACGGTGAGGAGAAGCCCGAACAGCACGGAGACGCGGAAGCCGTAGATCAGCCGGGCGAGCACGTCGCGGCCCTGATCGTCGGTGCCGAGCCAGTTGCGGTTGCCGAGCGCCTGGTAGCGGGCGAGCTGCGCCTCCGACGCCTCGCAGAGCTTCGCCCTGGTCATCCACGGGGCCGGCGCCGGGAAGCCCAGGCATTGGCCCTCGGCGTTCTTGATGAGCGGATAGTCCTTGTTGGTGGAGGACGCCGAGTGCCCGATGGGCGGCCAGATGGCCCAGCCGTTCTTGCCGATCTCCTCCAGGATCACGGGGTCCTTGTAGTCGGTGATGGCGAGGAAGCCGCCGAACTTCGCCTCCGGGTAGTCGACAAGGACCGGGAACAGCACCTCGCCCTTGTAGAGGAGCACGATCGGCCTGTCGTTGGCGATCAGCTCGGCGCACAAGGTGGCGACAAACAGAACCGCGAAGAGAAGGAGGCTCCAGAACCCGCGCCGGTTGGACTTGAAGTTGTGCCAGCGGCGGCGGTTGATGGGCGACAGGCCGAGACGCGGCAGCGGCCACGGGCGCCGCCACGCGCCAGCCTTGGGCGGAAGCCGGGCGTCGGCAGTCGGGAGCTGCCGTTCTTTTGCGACTGCCGACTGCCGACTGCCGACTGCCGACTCGACGCGTGTATCCACCATCAGACCTCCCGCGTCTCGAAGTCGATGCGGGGATCGACCAGCGTGTAGATGAAATCGGAGATCAGGTTGATCACCAGCCCCATCAGGGCGAGGATATAGACGCTGGCGAACACCACGGGGTAGTCGCGCTTGATGGCGCTTTCGAAGCTCAGCAGACCGATGCCGTCGAGATTGAAGATGGTCTCGATCAGCAGGGAGCCCGTGAAGAAGGCGTGAATGAAGGCGCCGGGGAAGCTCGCGATCACGAGCAGCATGGCGTTGCGGAACACGTGGCCGTAGAGCACCTGCCGCTCGGCCAGGCCCTTGGCCCGCGCCGTCAGCACATACTGCTTGCGGATCTCGTCGAGGAACGAGTTGCGCGTGAGGAATGTCAGGGTGGTGAAGGAGCCGAGCGACAGGGCCGTGAGCGGCAGGACGAGGTGCCAGAAGTAGTCCGCGATCTTGCCCAGGAGAGACAGCTCCTCCCAGTTGTCGGAGGTAAGCCCGCGCAACGGGAACCACTGCACGAACGAGCCGCCGGCGAACATCACCAGCAGGAACACGGCCACCAGGAAGCCGGGGATGGCGTAGCCGAGCACCAGCACGCTGGAGGTCCAGGTGTCGAACCGCTCGCCGTCGTGCACGGCCTTGCGGATGCCGAGCGGGATCGAGATCAGATAGGTGATGAGCAGCATCCAGATGCCCAGCGAGATCGAGACCGGCAGCTTCTCCTTGATGAGCTGAAGCACGTCGACGTCGCGGAAGTAGCTCCTGCCGAAGTCGAGCATCAGGTAGCTCTTCATCATCAGGAAGAACCGCTCGTGCGCCGGCTTGTCGAAGCCGAACTGCTTCTCCAGCTCGCGGATGAACTCGGGATCGAGCCCCTGCCTGCCGCGGTAGTTGGCGCCCGCGGCATCCGCCCCCGGCTGCGCTCCCGACCCCAGGGTGTCGCCTGTCCCGCCGCCGATGCGGGCTGTGGCGGCGACATCGGTGCCGGAGAGCTGCGCGATCATCTGCTCGACCGGTCCGCCCGGGGCGAACTGGACGATGGCGAAGCTGATCACCATGATCCCGAGGAGCGTCGGGAAGATCAGGAGGATGCGCTTGAGAAGGTAGGGTGCCATCGGCGGTTAGCGCCCTTTCCAGTTGATCTGGATCGGAGCCCTGCCGCTGGGGTGGGCCGCGCCCCGGGTCGCAGACGCCGACCTGTCCCCCTCCCCCTTGTGGGG
>JBAPMW010000846.1:0-1927 GCA_049278815.1 Hyphomicrobiaceae bacterium | reverse complement strand
GGCGCCTCGATCTCCGCTCTCCGGGACCAGCTCCGCGCCGTGCTCCTCAAGGGCGCCGACGATCTTGTCCCACACGTCCCGGCTGACGTGGCCGTGCCGGCGCTTGTCGGCGACGTGGATGACGCCGCCGATCTCAAGTCGATGCACGGTGCGGGGTGTCACCCGCGCCGCCGCGGCGAACTCGGCGACGGTCAGCTCGGCGAGGGCTCTGGCCGCAGTCAGCTGGCGGCCATCGAAGGTGCGCATCGTGCTCTCCGAGACAGCAGAGCATGATCCGCATCATATCCCTTGCAAGGGATATGTCATATCCCTATTATACTCTCGACAAATCCAGTTATCGGGAACAAGGGGCTCTCGTTTTTCATGTCCAACTCGACCGCAGTCGTCCCCGGCCAGCCGACCTCCCCCACTTTCGTGGATCTGCCCATCGACGCCCAGGAGCGTATCCGTCACTACCAAGCTGCAGCCCAGGCCGGAAACACATCCCGTGCCTACGGCGCGCAGCTGCGGCTGTTCAAGGAGTGGGCCACGCGGCAGGGCTACTCAGACGTGCCGCCGGTGCCGCCTGCTGTCGTGGCCCGATGGCTCGTGGAGCGCGCCGATGCCGGCGCTTCGCGCTCGACCCTCGCCGTTGCCCTCGCGGCCGTCAAATTCGGCCACCGGATCGCGGGCAAGCGCTTCGACGCCTCAGACCCCGAGCTGATCCAGACGCTGGCTGGCGCACGCCGTGAGGCCGTGCGTGAGCAGCGACAAGCCGCTCCTCTCCGGCCCGCGGTCCTCGGTGACGTCCTGGCCACCTTCGGCGACAGCGATCTCGACCGGCGTGACGCGGCTATGCTGGCGACCCTCTACATGCTGGCGCTGCGCCGCTCCGAACTCGTCGAGATCGACCTCGAGAAGCGGGGCGACGGCCTCGCGGTCCTTCGGCTGACTGACGACGGCCTGGAACTGGAGCTCCTACGCTCGAAAAACGACCAGGAGAAGCCGGTCACAGTCGCAGTGGCCCGCAGCTGCAATCCGCGTGGCTTCGCGGCCCTGGAGCGCTGGATAGCCCATGCGGGCATCCAGCCGGGCACACCGCTCTTTCGCCGCATCCACCCCAGGGGCGGCATCGGCGGCCGCATCACGGCGGACGGCGCCAACAGGGCGGTCAAGGCGGCCTTGGGCCGGTACTACCTGGCCACTGGTGCCGACGAAGCGACGGCAGGCAGGCTGGCGGCACGCTTCTCCGGGCATTCGGGCAGAGTTGGCTTTGTTGTGGCCTCGAAGGAGGCCGGCGCCAGCGACACCGATGTCGCCGCCACGACCAGGCATCGGTCCCTGGAGATGATCAGGAGATATGGCGCCACGGCGGACCAGCGCCGGCGGGCACCGCACAGACTGCCGGGCGTCGGACTGTAGGAGGTCTGATGCCCTGGCGGCAGTTCCACCTATGCCAAGCGTGCTGAGCACCAGTGGCGATAGGCGGGACGCAGGTCTGTTGCCTGGGGTGTCGGTTGGCGCTGCCGTGCACCGGGACAGAGGCCAGCCCGCATCAACCGAATGCTGGACGTTGCGGCCGGGGAGATGTGCTACTTTGTGAACCCAACCGATTGTCCACCCGCGAGGGACGCTATGCTCTCAACGTTTGAGATCCTGAGTTTCGCCGCAGTGCTCGTATTGGTGCTTCCGGCAATCCTCTACTCGTTAATCACCCGCTCAGGCGCGCCCGAGGGCAGCTGGTTTGCCAAATACTACCGCGCCGAGAGGTATCTCAGTCTCGCGGGCAATCTGTTCCTGCTCACAGTCTGCGCCACTGCAGTCGCCCGGCTCGGCATGCACTTCGGCTATATCGAAGCGAGCGTGGCTGACAGACTGATGCTCGTGATCGGGGTGGCATTCGGCGTGACCCTCGTCGCTTATCTTGCCCTTTGGGTCAGGGCAGCTC
>JBAPMW010000845.1:0-7997 GCA_049278815.1 Hyphomicrobiaceae bacterium | reverse complement strand
GCTACACCTTTCATCGTGGAGGACTTCCACCCCCTGCTCCCTGCCGGTCTCCCGGCGCACTCAAATTAAAACTGCGACAAGAGCATCAAAACCATCGAATTATTTGCGAATTCAAACGATAACAGCGACCCACTTGTATGAATGCCGTGGGGACAGAGGCGAGACCACCTATGGCGAGACCAGAAGGATGACCGTCAGGGCAATAGACCTACATGCATTACCGTAGGTAATAGTCTAAATCATTGCGCAACCTCGACCCGCACCATGGAGCGGACGGAGTTTCAGCCGGCAAGTGTGCCGGTCGGTCGTACGTCGACCCGCGCGGCGTCTGGCGCGGCCCCATTGTCGCAGCCAGTGGCGACTCGGTGCCGCCCGTGAAGGACGCGGATGTCACGGCACAGCAAGCGGAAGGGTGAGGCGGGCGGAGAGGCCGCCGGCCTCCGAGCGGTCGAGCTCGAACCGGCCGTTGTAGCAATAGGCCAGGTCGGCAACGATGGAGTGGCCGAGGCCGGAGCCGGGCTTGGTCTCGTCGAGGCGGCGGCCGCGCTTGATCGGCTCGGCGAGCTGCTCCGCGGTGAGGCCGGGACCGTCATCGTCGACGCGGATGCACAGCCAGTCGCCCGCGGCTGCTTCGCTCTCGGCCGCGGAGTGCGGCGTGACGGCGATGCTGACCTTGGAGTGCGCCCACTTGGAGGCGTTGTCGAGGAGATTGCCCAGCATCTCCTCCAGGTCCTGGCGCTCACCCTTGAAGCGCGCGCCGGCCGCACAGTCGACGGCGTAGGTGAGATCCCTGTCGCGGTAGAGGCGGCCGAGCGCCCGCACCAAAGATTCCGCGACCGGGCCGACCTCGGTGACGCGGCCGATGACGCCGATGCGGGCGGCCATGCGGGCCCGGTCCAGGTAGAGGTTGACCTGGGAGGTCATTGTGTCGGCCTGCTCGATCACCTTGTGGGCAAGGGGGGACTGCTCGGCCCGCGCCTCATTGATGAGGACGGCCAGCGGCGTCCTGAGCGCGTGCGCCAAGTTGCCGACGTGGGTGCGGGCGCGCTCCACGATCTCCTGGTTGGACTTGAGCAGCGCGTTGAGCTCCTGCTGGAGGGGGCGGACCTCGGAAGGCAGGCGGCCTTCGAGGCGGATGGCAGCGCCGGAGCGGATGGCGGCGAGCCCGCGCTCCATTCTGGTCAGCGGGAAGAGGCCGAAGCGGACCTGGAACAGCGTGGCGGCCAGCAGGCCGACCCCGGCCAGCGCCAGGGCCTGGATGAGCTGGGAGCGGAAGGCGGCGAGGTTGTCCTCCACCTCGCTCAAGCGGCCGGCGACGGCCACCGAGTAGCGCTGGGCCGACTTGCCGACGCCGAACTGGTAGATCATCTCGGCGACGCGCACAGCCTGCCGGGCGGGACCTGTAAGGTCGGCCCAGCGCACCTCCTTGTCGTTGGGCTCGATGCCGTGCTCGCTCGGCAGCGGCAGATAGTCGTCGGCGAGGGAGCGCGATTGCAGGATCTCGGCCGGCTTGCCGTCCAGCGGCTTCATCTGCCAGTACCAGCCGGAGTGGACCTGGACGAACAGACCCTCGCCCCAATAGTCGGGCTCGGTGGGCCCTGCCTCCGACCCCTGCTGGGCGTCGTTGATGACGACCGTCAGAAACAGCGCGATGCGGGCGTCGAAGGCGGTCACCACCTCGTGGCGGTAGCGCGTGAAGATGATCCAGCCGGCAATGGGCAGCACCACCAGCACCCAGGCCGCCGCGGTGACGAACAGCCGGAGTGCGAGCGAGTTAGACTTCATCGACGGAGAGGCGGTAGCCGAGGCCGCGGACGGTCTTGATCATCTCGGGCGGGATCTTCTTGCGCAGGCGGCCGATGAACACCTCGATGGTGTTGGAGTCGCGGTCGAAGTCCTGCTCGTAGAGGTGCTCCACCAGCTCGCTGCGCGACACCACGCGCTCCATGTGGTGGATGAGGTAGGCGAGCAGGCGGTACTCGTGGGAGGTGAGCTTGATGGGCTGGCCGTTGAGGGTGACGCGGGCGGTCTTGGTGTCGAGGCGCAAGGGGCCGCAATCGATGTCGCTCCTGGCGTGGCCCGAGGCGCGCCGCACCTGGGCGCGCACGCGCGCCAGCAGCTCCTGCATGTGGAAGGGCTTGGAGATGTAGTCGTCGGCGCCGGCGTCCATGCCGGCCACCTTGTCGCTCCAGCGGTCGCGGGCGGTGAGAATGATCACCGGCATCTTGCGCTCGGCCCGGCGCCACTGCTCCAGCACGCGGATGCCGTCCATCTTGGGGAGGCCGGTATCGAGGATGACGACGTCGTAGGGCTCGGTATCGCCGAGGAACAGGCCGTCCTCGCCGTCGAAAGCGGAATCGACGGCGTAGCCGGCGTCGGTGAGCGCCGAGACGAGCTGGCGGTTGAGGTCGCGATCGTCCTCGACAATCAAAGCGCGCACGGCGTTTTTCCCTCGTTTCTGCTGCGAGGCCGGGGTCAGACCCTCGCCTCCAGCGCGGCAATCAAACATAAACGTCAGTCGCGCGGGGCCGACCCCGCACAGCATGAACGTTTCGCAAGAGGTCAGACCGTCGGCGGCCGAATTGGACCCGCAGGGTCCGCGGCGACGGGGGCGGGCCCCTGCACGGGTAAGTATACAGGGCAGTCTGGCCGATCGGCTAGCGGGCGGACCGCCGCTGCCCGGGGTCAAAGTTTCACGATCACGCGCCGGCGTTCGAGGGGCGTTGTGGCGCGCACGCGGCCGTAAATGGTCAGAACGATGCCCGCCAAGCCGACGAGGGCCTGGACGACAAGGAGAACCTGATCGCCGAGCTGGTGGATCAGCTCGGCTGGGACGGTGAAGCCGAGAAGGGGGCCGAGGGCGGGCAGTACGGCCACCAGGGCGGTGATGAAGGCGCCCCAGAGGGTCTTCGAGGCGACCCACCATTTGGGGGGAGGGGTGGTGGGCAGCGTGTGTTCGGTCATGCAGGAGCCTCCGGGGCAGGGAACAGTGGGCAGTAGTCGGGTAGCCAGGGGTCAGACCCGCAGGGCTACGGCATTCACACATCTGAGTCGCAAGAGGAAGAAGGTGAGTCACTTCAACGACTTACGAGATGAGGTGGATGAAGTGGCCACATTGCACTTTTCCTTTGTTTTCAATGATCTAGTCGGTCACTGAGCGACTTGTGTGAATCCAGTAGCCCGCAGGGTCTGACCCCGTCAAACGGCCGCCGCGCGCGGCGTGCCGCGGCCGCGGGTGGCGCTCAGCTGGTAGAGGCGGAGAGAGACCGAGGGCTGCGGCGTGCCGAAGTCGGAGGTCTGCTGGGCGGCGGTGTAGGTGGCGGTGGGCACTGACGCGGTGAGGGTGCGCTTGACGGTGGCGCCGTCGAGGATGTCGATCTCGTAGCGTTCCTCGGTCTCGCCGAGAGGCACATCGACGGTGTCCCAGGAATCGCCGCCGGTGCGGGTACGGCGAACCCACGTGAGGTGCAGGTCGCCGCCGGAGCGGGTGGCGCGGACGTGGACGGGGGAGAGCGGCTTCAGGCCCTCGCCGCGGAACGCGTGAGCGAGCTGTGCGTAGGCGGGGGAGCCGAGGTCGCGGCGGGCGGGGCCGCAGCGCCAGTTGACGGTGAGACCCAGCTCGTCATCGGCGAGGTCGAGGCGGGTGAGAGCGCCGTCGAGAAGAACGAAACGGGCGCCGGCGGGAAGGGGCGAGCGCATGGCGTGCTCGGTGCCGGCTTGGCCGCGCAGGAAACCTGTGAGGGTGTAGGTGGCAGCGGCGGTGAGGACGGCAGACAGGAACTGCAGCACCTCCCATTCGCCGTCATCGTTGCGGATGGCCGCAGCGTTGGCGCCGCCGAGCAGGGCCAGCTCCGTGACCGAGGCGAGCGCGCCGGCGTCGAGCTCGACACGGACGGCTGTGGCGCGGTCGAGGCGCGAGGTGGCGCCGGTGGCGAGAGGATCCAGCGTCACGCCGGTGACGGCGGGAGCGGGCGCCAGGGTCTGAAGCTGGAAGCCGGAGGTGCCGGGAGAGCGGTAGACGGCGATCGGGCCGGGCCAGGGGCTCTGGGCGGCGGCGACGTAGCCAGCGGCGGCCGGCTCGTCGCCGCGCAGGAGCGGCAGGTCGAGGAAGGTGACGAAGGGCTGGCCGGCAATGACATCGACGCTGCCTCTCCGCACGCGGGTGGCGCCGGGGGCGTCAGCGTAGATGTCGGGGTCGAGGCTCAGGGCCTCCATGTCGCGGGCACCGTGCTCGCCGACCTCGGTGAGGCGCAGAAGGTGGGCGCGGCCGTTAGCGGTGAGGCGTACGGCATCGCCGGGCTCCAGGCCGAGACGGCTGGGAGGAAGAGAGAACTGGGCGCGCTCGCGTGCGGCCCAGGCCTCGTGCAGCCAAATCTCGGCGATCCCGGCGGTCTGCTCGGCGTCGAGCACCAGAGGCAGGTCGGCGAGCGCCACGCGGCCGCTGCGGCCGGCGAGGCGCCGCGCCTCCTCCACCGCAGCCGGGTAGTCGCTGTCGGCCACGATGTAGGTGAGCTTGGCGGCGACGGGCAGGTCGGTCTCCTGGGCGCGGGTGAGGGCGGCGAGGGGGGCGTCGGGGCGGGTCTCGACCAGGTCGTCGAGGGTGAGCTCGGCCGCGAGAGGGGCGGCGGCGCGGTGGGCGAGGACGATCTGGCCGCCGCTCTCGCGCGTGTCGAGGAAGAACGCGAGCTCCAGGGGCTGGAGCGTCTCGCGGGCCGACAGGATGCGGTCGACGACGACGCCGCCGAGGAGGCCATCGAGGGCGCTCACGTCGTACTGGGTGAAATCGTGGTCGGCGAGGATGGCGGCAACCGTGGGGCCGAGCGGCACGTTCGCCATGCGGCCGGTGAGCCAATGGCCGAGGCGCCAGTTGGCGCCGTCGCCCCAGGCCGCGGTGTCGGCGGGGAAGGCCGGGTAGGGGCGCGCATCCCAGCAATAGACGTGCATGCGGGCGAGGTCGATCATGCGGCCGGCGTAGACGGAGGAGACGGGGTTGGCGTCGGGGAGGTAGCCGGGATGGGCGGGATCGAGGGCGTCGTGGAAGGCCTCCAGGTAGCGACGCTGCATGAGGTCGTCGCGCCTGCCGTGGGAGAAATAGGGGAGGTGGGACTCCGAGCTCTTTGGGTCTACGAACACGTTGGGCTGGTTGGCGCCGCGGTCGACGGCGGGGCAGCCGAGCTCCATGAGCCAGAAGGGCTTGGACTGCGGCACCCAGGCGGTGGGCGTGGCGGATTCGACCCCGCCGGGACGGTCGTAGTGGGGGTTGAGCCACCAGGAGCGGAGGTCCTTGAAGCGGAACATCCAGGGCTTGCCGGCCGCGCCGTCGGTGATGGGGGTGCGGATCTGGGCATCGCGATCGGCTGACGTGGCGTAGTGCCAGTCGTAGCCTTCGCCGGCGGCGACGTTGCCCTTGAGGTAGTCGAGGTCGTAGACGGAGCGGGCGCCGGCTTGGGCGTCGGCATGGGCAGTGCCGTCGCGCCAGTCGGCCAGCGGCCAGTAGACGTCGATGCCGATGGCGTCGATGTCGACCGAGGCCCACAGCGGGTCGAGATGGAAGTGCACGTCGCCCGAGGCGTCGGCGGGCTGATGGCCGAAGTACTCGGACCAGTCGGCGGCGTAGGTGACCTTGGTGATGGGGGAGAGCACCGATTTCACGTCGGCGGCGAGGTCGACGAGGGCGCTGACGAAGGGATAGGCGCTGGCATTGCTGCGCACGGTGGTGAGGGCGCGCATCTCGCTGCCGATGACGAAGGCGTCGACGCCGCCCGCGGCCTCGGCAAGGTGGGCGCAGTGGAGAATGAAGCGGCGGTAGGACCATTCGTCGGGACCGGAGTAGACGACCTCCTCGTCGTCGATGGTGAAATCGGCGGCATCGGCCGTGCCGACGAACGCGGCGATCTGGGTTGTGGCGGCGGCGGTCTTGTCGGGGGTGCCGGGCTGGCCGGGGGCGGGCGAGACGGTGATGCGGCCGCGCCAGGGATAGGCGGGCTGGCCGGCGGTGCCGGTGTAGGGGTCGGGAAGCGCGTTGCCGGCGGGGATGTCCATGAACAGGAAGGGGGTGAGCGTAACCGAGAGGCCGCGGGCCTTGAGGTCCTGGATGGCGGCGATGACGGTCTCGTCCGACGGCGTGCCGCCGTAGGCGACGCGGCCCTCGACCTGGCTGATGAGGTGGGCGTCCTCGCGGTCGAGGCCGGCGACGCTCCAGACGAGGGGCGCGGTGAACTTGTCGGCGGAGTCGACGCCGGGGCGGATGGCGCAGTGGCCGGCGCGCAGGTCGGTGCCGAACCAGCCGACGATGAGGTTGACGGCCGTGACGCCGGGGAGCGTGGCCTTGAGCTGGTCGAGGGCGACGGCCCAGTCGGTATCGCCCTGGCGGGTGTGCACGTTCTCCGAGACGCTGGCGGCGAAGCCGAGCATGCGGCGGACGGGCTCTTGCGCGTAGGCGAGCTCGCCGGCGCCGGGGATGAGCGTGACGGCGCGGATGCGGGCGGTGAAGGTGTCGACGGGGCGGTGGACCTCGAAGGAGAGCTGCGGGATGCGGTTGCCGAAGTCGGCAAGCGCCGCGCGCTCGAACACGACGTAGGCAATGCCGCGGTAGGCCGGGGCGTTGCCGGCGCCCTCGCGGGCCTCGATCAGGCTGTCGGGCGGCTGCGTCTCGCTGCCGGTGTGCACACGGAAGGTGACGGTGGCGAGGTCGAGCTCGGTGCCGTCGGCCCAGACGCGGCCGATGCCGGCGATCTCACCCTCGCACAGGGCGGCGGCGAAGCTCGCGTAGTAGCGATACTCTGTGGTCTTGGTTTTCGGGGCCAGCACGCCGCCCTTGCCGCCACCGCCATGCGAGGTGGTGACCACCTCCTCCTCGAAGTCGGTGGCCCAGATCAGCTGGCCGCCGAGGCGGGCACGGCCGTAGAGGCGTGGGATCGGCGCGCCCTCCGACGCGCCGGTGATGCGCAGCTCGCTGAGGCGCGGGCCTTTGAGGGCACGTGACTGGCCGGAGGCGCCGAGGAGCGCGTTGTCGATGTAGGAGCCGGCGAGCGCACCGACCTGGGCACCGATGGTGGCGCCGGTGAGGGTGGCGCCGAGGATGGTGATGCCGGCGGGCAGCAGCGCGCTGCCGGCGACCGCACCGGCGGCGGCGAGGGCGAGGGTGGCCATGGGTGTGTGTGGGGGGTGGTGAGGTGGTGGATTGGGAAGCACGAGAAGAAGGCGCGAGGCAGGTGTGCCTTGCTTCAAGGTTCTCGGATCAAAGGCCGGTTGCTGGAAAGCTTCCCTCTTTCGTGGTACTCAAAGCAACCGCTTCGCCCAAGAGGAAGCAGCATGGCCGAGATTTGGCCTGTATATGACGGCAAGGAGCCCACGATCGGCGGGCCCTGGACTCGCCTGCCGCTGGCGGAAGCCATCGCTCTTTGCGAGTTGCGGCCAAGTGACTTCCTGTCCGATTTGGCGACCCGTCCGCGCCCGCGCTTTGGAGATGTGAATCGCGACCTTTGGTACGCGGGATTCAAGCATGTTGTCGTGGTCATTGAAGAGGACGAAGGACAGGGAGCGGAGTGGAAGCCCGGCTTCTACAAGTCTCACCTCGCGCCGAAGGAGGTGTTTCGCAGGCTGGTCGAGGAGCCTCTAGTCGCTGCTCTCGGAAGCGACAACGTCGTCCGCGTTGAGGTTGCCCCGAGCATCGACGCCCTGGGCAGGGGTGCGATGCTGACGACCATCGTGATTGCACCGGACGCCCTACCAAGATTGGGCAGCGCGACGCTGGCAGACGCTGAAATGCGGTTGCAGAACCTGCTTCGTGAGATGCACGTCTTCGGCGCAGCGATCGTGGAGCTAGCAACTGAGGCGGAGCTGGCTGAGGATGTCAGTTCCTGACCCCGACCATCTGCTCGATCAGGCAGATAGGCTCATAGCCTCGACTGGCGGTGGCGCTGCCCGACACGTCGACCTTCGGCGCGCGATCTCAAACGCGTACTATGCCTTGTTCCACGCGGTAACAGCGCAGG
>JBAPMW010000844.1:0-2392 GCA_049278815.1 Hyphomicrobiaceae bacterium | reverse complement strand
ACCGACTTCCCACCCCCCAGCGCCTGCAGCCCCAGGTGGGTTCTGGCGTTAGCGCACCATAACCGCGTCTCAGCCAGCCGCTCAGGCGGCCAACTGCGCCAACGCCGGTTCGTCGGCGGGCTTGCCTTGGAGGAGGCTGCAGCACGCGCTTTACCGCGGGGCGCAACCTGCTAGGGTGCCAAAATTGCATCGGGAGGCTCCGGGCGGGAGTGCCGCAGCGGAACGCGGCAGGCGGAGACGCCTGTCACAGGGTGACCTAAGCAAGGGCATGGCCCCAAATGGCGCAGAATGGAGGATCCGGGGAGGCGGCGGCAGTCGGACCGGTCGGATCGGGCATCGGGTCAGGCATAGGGCCGAGCCTGACGTCGGGCCGGGGACCGCGCATGCCCGCAACCTCACAGGCGCCCCATGATGACGGGCGCGCAAGCCCCGGCCGCGCGCAGGAGCGGTCTCCTCGCGTCTATGCCGCCCTCGACCTCGGCACCAACAACTGCCGCTTGCTGGTGGCGCAGCCGTCGCGGCGCGGATTCAAGGTGATCGATGCCTTCTCGCGCATCATCCGCCTTGGCGAGGGCGTCAGCGCCAGCCGGCGGCTGTCTGAGGAGGCGATCGAGCGCACGCTGGAGGCGCTGAAGATCTGCGCCGCCAAGATGCGCCAGCACGGGGTGGAGCGCTCGGGCCTCATCGCCACCGAGGCCTGCCGGCTCGCCGACAACGCACCGCAGTTCCTGAGCCGCGTGCGCCGCGAGACCGACCTCGAGATCGAGGTGGTGAGCCGCGAGGCGGAGGCCCGGCTCGCCGTCTCAGGCTGCGCCTCCCTCATCGACGCGAGTTGCGACCTGGCCCTGGTGTTCGACATCGGCGGCGGCTCCTCCGAGCTGGTCTGGCTCGATCTCGCCCGCGCCAGGCGCAAGTCTGGCGGCGCGCCGCTGAGCCGGCGGCAGGCGCAGGAGGCCATCGTCACCTGGACCTCGCTTCCCGCCGGCGTGGTGACGTTGGCCGAGCGCTACGGCAACCGGCCGGTCGACGCCCAGCTGTTCGAAGAGATGGTGGAGCACGTTACGGCGCTGCTCGCGCCGTTCGCGTCCGGCAGCAAGCTCGCACAGCGCATGGCGGGGCAGCGCGCACAGCTTCTCGGCACGTCCGGCACCGTGACGACGGTGGCAGGCGTGCACCTGCGGCTGCCCCGCTACGACCGTAGACGGATCGACGGCTGCTGGCTCGACGTGGGCCAGGCCCGCGCGGTAACCACGCACCTGCTGGCGTCGAGTCACGCCCAGCGGGTGGCGCAACCCTGCATCGGCAAGGAGCGCGCCGACCTGGTGCTCGCGGGCTGCGCCATCCTGGAGGCGGTGCTGCGCACCTGGCCGTGCACGCGCCTCAGGGTGGCCGACCGGGGCTTGCGCGAGGGCATCCTGGCCACCTTGATGGAGGAGGACGGCCTCTACCGCGCGCCGCGCCGCCGGCGACGGGAGGGCGGCTGAGATGCCCACCGGCAAGGGAAGCGGCGCCGGCAGCGGAGCGAGGAGCGGGGTCTCCGGCGGCCGGCGCGTGGCGCGGCGGCATCTGCAATCGCGCAAGCAGCGGACGCAATCCTCGCGGGCCTGGCTGGAGCGGCAGCTCAACGACCCCTACGTGGCAGCGGCCAAGCGCGAGGGCTTCCGCTCGCGCGCGGCCTATAAGCTCGCCGAGATCGACGACCGCTTTCGTTTCCTGAAGCCCGGCCGGCGCGTGCTGGACCTCGGCGCCGCCCCGGGCGGCTGGTCGCAGGTGGCCGCCGAGCGCGTCCGCTCGGTGGAGGGCCAGGGGGAGCGCAAGGGCCAGGTGGTTGCCATCGACCTGCTGCCGATGGAGCCCATCGCCGGGGTGGAGAGCATCGAGCTCGACTTCATGGATGACGCGGCGCCCGCGCGCCTGAAGGCGATGCTGCGTGGCGGCAGGGCCGACGTGGTGCTGTCCGACATGGCGGCGCCGGGCACGGGCCACGCCCGCACCGACCATCTGCGCATCATCGGCCTGGCCGAGGCCGCCGCCGAATTCGCCTGCGAGGTGCTGGAGGAGGGCGGCACCTTCGTCTGCAAGGTGCTCCAGGGTGGCGCGGAGCGGGGGCTGCTCGACCGCCTCAAGCGCGCGTTCGCCGCCGTCCGGCACGTCAAGCCCCCCGCCAGCCGCGCCGAGTCCGCCGAGATGTACGTGGTGGCGACGGGGTTTCGGGCGGTCGACGGGCAGCCGACACGATGAGGCGCAGCGCACCTGGCGCCGGCTTGCTCCCGTGCGACTGAGCTGACGCAGCGGCTACGACGATTGCCTCCGGTTGCGCGCCCGTGTGCGGGCGGCCTTGCGGGCGGCCGCCGAGCGTCCGGCAGCGCCCTTGGTTCGGGCCGCCTTGCGG
>JBAPMW010000843.1:0-5582 GCA_049278815.1 Hyphomicrobiaceae bacterium | reverse complement strand
CGGAACACCGCCTCCGGCGCGCACAGGGAGGCTACGGCGCTCAGGTCGGCCGCTGCGACCATGCGGTGCCACTTGTCCAGGGTTTCGCGGGCGTTTGCGTTGAGCGTCACGTGTCACTCCCTTCTCGGATGGGACCGCGTCGCGACCATCGCGCGACGCTTTATCCGTAGGGTGGGTTAGGGCCGAAGGCCCGTAACCCACCATGTCGAGGTTGCCACGGTGGGTTACGCGCTTCGCGCTAACCCACCCTACGATCACGCCGACAGTGTCTCCGGCGTCAGCATCAGCGTGGAGTCGGCGCCGCCGACCACGGTGTCCTTGAGGCCGGCGGCCGCGGTGGCGAGGTTCTCGGCGAAGAAGCGGGCGAGGGCGATCGCCTGGGCCGTGGATGGTCCTTGGCTGCCCTCGCGGGCGGCGGCCAGGGCGCCGCGGGCGAGGTAGACGCCGCCGGCGGCGAGGCCGAACAGCCGCAGATACGGCGTGGCGCCGGCCATGGCCGCCTCGGGACTCGTCTGCAAGGCGGAGCCCATCCAGCGCGAGGCCTCCGCCAGCGCCGCCACCGCCTCGCCGAGGCGCTCGCCCATGCGGCCGAAGTCCGGGCGGTTGGAGGCGCGCACCTGCTCCGCGGTCTCGACGAGATCGCCGATGTAGTCCGCGACCACCTTGCCGCCTTCCAGCGGCAGCTTGCGCGTGACGAGGTCGAGCGCCTGGATGCCGTTGGTGCCCTCATAGATCGGCAGGATGCGGGCGTCGCGGTAGATCTGGGCCGCACCCGTCTCCTCGATGAAGCCCATGCCGCCATGCACCTGCACGCCGATGGAGGCCACCTCGCAGCCGATGTCGGTGGAGAACGCCTTGGCCACGGGCGTAAGCAGGGCGACGCGGTTGGCGGCAGCGGCGCGTGCGGCCGGGTCCTTGGCACGGCGGGCGATGTCGGTCTCGCGTGCCGTAACGAGGCAGATGGCGCGCGCGGTCTGGGTCAGCGCCTTCATGGTCATCAGGCTGCGGCGGATAGCCGGATGCTCGACGATGGGCGCCATGTCGGCGCCCTTGGCGGATGTGCTCCGGCCCTGCCTGCGCTCGCGCGCGTAGGCCAGTGCGCGCTGGGTGGCGCGCTCGGCGAGCGCCACGCCCTGCACGCCCACCGCCAGGCGCGCCGCGTTCATCATGATGAACATGACGTTGAGGCCTCGGTTCTCCTCGCCCACCAGGTAGCCGATGGCGCCGTCCTTCTCGCCGTACTTCATCACGCAGGTGGGGCTCGCATGGATGCCGAGCTTGTGCTCCACGCCGGCGCAGACCACGTCGTTGCGCGGGCCCAGCGACCCATCTGGGCTCACGAGGTACTTCGGCACCAGGAACAGCGAGATGCCGCGCGTGCCGGGCGGCGCGTCCGGCAGGCGGGCGAGGACGAGATGGACGATGTTGTCGGTCATCTCGTGGTCGCCGTAGGTGATGAAGATCTTGGTGCCAAAAATGCGGTAGGTGCCGTCGCCCTGCCGCTCGGCGCGGGTCTTGAGCTGGCCCAGGTCGGAGCCCGCATGCGGCTCAGTGAGGTTCATGGTGCCGGTCCACTCGCCGGTCACCATCTTCGGCAGATAGGTGCGTTTCAGCTCGTCGCTGCCCTGCGACTCCAGCGCGTCGATGGCCCCGTGGGTGAGCAGCGGGCACAGGCCGAAGGCGAGGTTGGCCGAATCCCAGATTTCGGCTGCGGCCGTTGCCACCACCTGCGGCAGCTCCTGGCCGCCCCATCTCTGTGGGGCGCCGAGCCCGTTCCAGCCGCCCGCCACATACTGGGCGTAGGCCTCCTTCCAACCCGGCGGGGTGACGACCTTGCCGTCGACGAGCCTGGAGCCGGTGCGGTCGCCCACGCTGTCGAGCGGCTCCAGCACCTCGGCCCCGAACTTGCCGGCCTCGGCGATGACGGCGCGGATGGTCTCCTCGTCCACCCCGCCCAGCACGCCCTCGGCGATCAGCCCGTCGAGACCCGCCGCGGTTTTGAGCGCGTGCATGATGTCGTCCACAGGCGCCTGGTAGGTCATGTCGCCCTCGCTCTTTTCTGGCGCTCGCCCTTGACGCTTAGGTCAATCTAGGCCGAAGCGACCTGTTCGGGAAGGGCGACGCGCGCGGTGGGGAGAAGACATGTGCGACAAGAGATGATGCGCTCCGGGCGGTAGCCGCTGCCGGCATGCAGTGCGGGCTGGTTAGACGGACCGCTTCTGCGGACACGCTCGTGCAGCTGGGTTTGACTTTTCATGTTTTGTTCTAGAGACTGCTCTAGCACAGAGAAAACGTGTTCCTCGATCGAGCGGGTATCATCGATAGCGACGACAGCGATTCCGAAGAGGAGCGTTGGCGCATCGTCGGACTCGTCGGCGGCAAGCTCCTTTTTGTTGTGTTCACGGAACCAGACGACGATGTCATCCGCATCATCTCCGCGCGCGAAGCGAGCAAGCGTGAAGAACGACTCTACTATGGTCAGACGGCTCCGTAAGGGCGATCGCTGGTATGCCGTCGATGCCGATGGCAGGGAGCGACTCCTGCCGGAGCGGAAGCCGGATTGGTCGCGGCTCGACGCCATGACCGATGCGGAGGTCATGGCGGCCGCCCTGTCCGACCCCGACGCGCAGCCGTTGACGGATGCTCAGCTCAAGCGCATGCGGCGCATCCCGCTGGCGAAGCACTTGCGCTGGAAGCTGGGGCTCTCGCAGGCGGAGTTCGCCAAGCGGTTCCACATTCCCTTGGGCACCCTGCGCGACTGGGAGCAGCACCGCACGGAGCCCGACCAGGCGGCGCAGGCCTATCTCAAGGTGATCGCAGCCGACGCGGGGTTTGTGGAGCGCGCGCTCGCCTCGTGAGATAGGCTGAAAGCCGCTACGCCGGAGGCGCTACCTTGCGGGTGTCAGCTCGATGGCTTCCGGGTTGGACTCGGCGCCCTCCGTCTCAGCGGCCACCCGAGGCGAGTCGCCTGAGCGGGTCATGAGAAAGCGGCCGGACCAGTCGCCCGGTATAGCCCAGCGGCCTTCGATCTCGGTCGCGTCGTCGTTGACGGTGCCGTTGTAGAGTATCGTACCGTAGTAGGGATTCGTGCCGTGGTAGGTCTTGGCGAAGTTGATAGCGGTGCCGTGCCGGCTGCCGTTCAGGCTGAAAAGTAGTGTCTCGCCATTGATCGTGCACTGCTCATGCACCGAGCCGCTGAGCGCGCTTCCGGCCTCGATCAGCGTGGCCGTGAACGAAACCGTCGGCAACCCGCCCACTGGGTAGCTATAGATCCCCTGCCAGACGCCGGTGAGGCTGCCGCTGCTCTGAGCACGGCCTTCGCCCATGGAACCAGCTCCCTCATGTCGCCGCGATGCTATGATCCACCCCTGACGTGACGGGCAGATTAGGCGGGATGCTGCCGGCTCGCAAAGGGCCCGGTTGATCCACATATCTCTGGAAGCCAACGAAGACGAAGACTCTATGGGACGCCATGAAGATCACCGGCAAGACATTGATCGCCTGGGGCTACCGGCCCGGCCCGTGGTTCGCCGCGGCCATTGCGCAGGCGGAGAAGGCGCGCGCCGCGGGCGCCGGCGAGGCGGCCATCCGTGCCGTCGTCGATGGCTTCGCACCGCCCCCCGCGTCGAAGCCGGTCCCGCTGCGGGCCTCGGGCGGGCTCCCCTTCACCCTCAACATCCGCGCCGAGGAGCCGGAGGACGCCGACAACATCGCCGGCGTCGAGCGGCATATGGCCGAGCTGATGCGCGTGCCGACCTTGGTGGCCGGCACCGTGATGCCCGATGCGTGTCCGGCGGGCTCGGCGCCTGGTACGATTCCCGTGGGCGGCGTGGTCGCGGCCAGGGGTGCCATTCACCCGGGCTTCCACTCGGCCGACATCTGCTGCTCCATGGCAGTCACGGTGTTCGGCAAGGGCACCGAGCCCACCGCGGTGCTCGATGCGGGCATGAAGCTCTCGCATTTCGGCGGCGGCGGGCGTCCGAGCGGCGCGCGGGTCGCGCCGCCGGCGGAGGTCCTGGAGGCGTTCGAGGCGAACGCGTTTCTCAAGCCGCACGTCAACGCCGCCGTTGAGCATTTCGCCACCCAGGGCGACGGCAACCACTTCTTCTACGTCGGCCGCATCGCCTCCAGCGGCGCCATTGCGCTGGTCACGCACCACGGCTCGCGCAAGCCCGGCGCCATGCTCTACAAGGCCGGCATGGAGCTGGCGGAGAAGACGACGCGCGTGCGCTCGCCCGAGACGCCGCGGCACAACGCCTGGATTCCCGCCGACACGCGCGAGGGCGAAGCCTACTGGACCGCGCTGCAGACCATCCGCGCCTGGACCAAGGCCAACCACTTCGCCATCCACGACCGCATCGTGGAGGCGCTGGGCCTGAAGCGCGACGACCGCTTCTGGAACGAGCACAACTTCGTGTTCCGCAAATCCGATGGCCTGTTCTACCACGCCAAGGGCGCCACGCCGGCCTGGGCGGGTTTCGCCGCCGATTCGAGCGGGCTGACGCTGATCCCGCTGAACATGGCCGAGCCGGTGCTGATCGCGCGCGGGCTCGACGCGGAGCATGCCCTGGGCTTCGCCCCGCACGGGGCAGGGCGCAACTTCTCCCGCTCGGCCTACATGCGCCGGCACGCCGACAAGACCGAGGTGGAGATGGTGGCCGAGCAGACCAGGGGCATCGACGCCCGCTTCTTCTGTGGCATCCCCGACGTGTCGGAGCTGCCCGGCGCCTACAAGAGCGCCGCCGTGGTGCGCCGCCAGATCGCCGAGTACGGCCTGGCCGAGGTGGTGGACACCATCGAGCCCATCGGCTCCATCATGGCCGGCGACTGGCAGCGGGATGCGCCATGGCGGAAGAAGAAGCGCAAGGGGTAGCGTTGGCGTTGGGGTCGGACCCCTGCGGGTCTGCCCCGGGGTACAACCCGTTCTTATCGCCGGGTCAGCCTCCTCGTGGTCAATGTAGCCGGTCCGCGAGATGGCTCGATGGCCAACGAGACGACCAGTAGCGGATCGCCATGGGGTCTGACCCCGGTCGGGCACCAGCGGCACTCCACTAATGCACCACCGCCTCGTCACCGTGGGGCGGGGCGACGGGTGGTGGGCTGGCGCCATTGGCGGCGCTGGGGCCCTCGCTCTCGCAGTGCCGGTTGTGCTGGCCATGGATGTGGAAGCGGGCGTCGATCTTGTCGGCGTCGGGCTCGCCGTCGAACTCCAGCCAGTAGCAGAACTCGACCCGGTGGCGCGGCGTGCGGTCGAACACGTCGTTGTACTCGGCCCAGCCTGCGAACAGGTAGTAGGCCCGGCGCGCCAGGACGTCGGCCACCAGCCCGATCGGCAGATTGACGTAGGCGCTGTTGACGGTCGCGTTCGGCCCCACGATCGCCGGCTGCTGCCGCCCATCGGCGTTGGGCATTGCGCCCGTGCGCGGCGGCGGCCTCTCGGTGGCCTGGCCGGCGACGGCGGCGATCATGTTGCGGGTGGGAGTGGAGCCCACGTTGTGCCAGGTGACGAGCAGCCGGCAGCCCACCAGCCGGTCGTTGGCGTCGCGCAGCCAGGCGGCGCGCGGCTCGCCGACGATGACGGT
>JBAPMW010000842.1:0-4598 GCA_049278815.1 Hyphomicrobiaceae bacterium | reverse complement strand
GTTCATGGTGAGCCAGCAGGTGCAGCGCGGGGGCTCCTGTGCGACGCCCGCGGGGCACACGCGCGCCACCTACCGCAACTTCTTCTATCCTCACCAGCGCTGGCAATTCGTGGGCCTGCGTCTCGCTGCGGAGACCGAGTAATGCTGCACCCACGCGCCAAGCGCCCGCCCGGCGTCGCCGGAGCGGAGGCGGAGGATTTCGCGGCCGCCGTGATCGACGGCCTGTCGCGTCCGCAGAAAACCCTGCCCTGCCGCTTCTTCTACGACGCCCGCGGCAGCGAGCTGTTCGAGGCGATCACGCGCCTGCCGGAGTATTATCCGACCCGCACGGAGACGGCGATCCTTAAGGCCCATGCCGCCGAGATGGCCGAGGCTGTGCCGGCCGGCGGCGTGCTGGTGGAGCTCGGCTCAGGCTCAAGCCTCAAGACGGAGATCCTGCTCCGGCATCTTCCGCAGCTTGGGGCCTATGTCTGCATCGACGTGTCGGAGAGCGCGCTGTCCGCCGCGCGGGCGCGCCTGGCGTCGCGCTTCCCCGCGCTCGACGTGCGGCCGATCGTCGGCGATTTCGCCCGCGCCGTGACGTTGCCGGCCGATCTTGCCGGACGGCCCAAGACCGGGTTCTTCCCCGGCTCCACCATCGGCAACCTCACGCCCGCCGAGGCCGTGCAACTGCTCGCCGCGCTCCGAGCCTCCCTGGCGCCGGCTGCACGCCTGATCGTCGGCGCGGACCTCAAGAAGGACGCCCGCCGGCTCCACATGGCCTACAACGACGCGCAGGGCGTCACCGCCGCCTTCAACCTCAACCTGCTGGTCCGCATCAACCGCGAGCTGGCGGGCACCTTCGACCTCGACGCCTTCCGGCACGAGGCGATCTACAACCCGCGCCAGGGCCGCATCGAGATGTACCTCAAGAGCACGCGCCGGCAGACGGTGAGCGTCCTGGGACGCCGGTTCAGCTTCGCGGCCGGCGAGCGTATCCACACGGAGAACTCCTGCAAATACACGATCGGCGAGTTTCAGGAGCTGGCCCGCGCGGCCGGCTGGCAGCCGGGCCGGGTGTGGACCGACCAGGCTGCGCTGTTCAGCATCCATGAGCTGGCGACCTCTCAACCCTGAGAGCTCATGCCAGACACCTGAGACTTCGCGTCCGCCTATCTGCGGGTGTATTCGAACGTGGGCATGGCGCGAAGCTTCTCCTTGGTGGCGCCCGGCAGGGTCAGCCGACCCTTGTCGCCCATCTTGAACTGCTTCGCCGGAATAGCCACGTCGTGCGAGCCCATGCCGAGAAAGCCGCCCGAGCTGACGATGGCGTAAGAGACATTCCGCTCCGGTGTGACGATGAGATCCTCGATCTCCCCGATCTTCTCACCTTGGTCATTGTAAACGTCTTCGCCGAGCAACTGACGACGCGCGCTCCAACCCTTTATGACGTCCTTCAGCTCCAACGTGGTTACGCCGAGTTGGGTTTCTCCGGCGGTCTGCGCTGCTGCACCCGTCGCTCCGGGCGCCATAAGCAGGGCTATCGCTGCTCCGTAGAGGATCTGTCGCATTGTCGCTACCTTCTCCGAGCCCCTGAAGGGCTGTCCTGCCATCCTACGAGGGCAGCGTAGGATTGCCGATGCAGGGTACACATCGGGAGAAACCCCGGAACTCACCAACGCCATCTCGTAGTCGGCGCCTTTACCGCCGGCGCCTTTGCGCCCAGGTGTGCGGCAATGTCCTGGGCGAGGTCCTCCGCGTCCATGCCGCAGCCGGAGATGAAGTGCGAGCGCCGCCGCCGCATGTACCGGAGCCCCATCACATAGACGCCAGGTGCCGGCGTGATGCCGCCGCGGTGCTCGATCTCGCCCCGTCCGTCCAGGATCGGCACCCTGAGCCACGGATAGCGCCGCACGTAGCCGGTCGCCCAGATCACTGTGCGGAGGCCCTCCTTGGCGAGATCGAGCTCGCCGATGTCGCTCGCAACGATGAAAGGAGCGATCGCCGGCACGGGACGGCCCTCACCGGGGTCGATCGCGGCATCGATCCGGTTGAGCGTGCGGACCATTCTCTCGTGCGCGGCCGCGGTGGTGAGGAGGAGGTCGTCGCGGAAGCGGACGCGGGTGCCGTCGATGGCCGCCAGGCGCCCCGTCAGGCGCACGCCCTGGGCCTGCAGGACGGCCAGGTCGATATCGCGCCAGTCGACGCGGCCGGCCAGCTGCGACGACGGCTGACGGCGCGCGGCGTCGATGCCCGGATTGGTCTCGGCCAGATCGTCGAGGATGCCGGCCCGGTCCATGGCCGCGAAGATGTCGAGGCCCCGATAGCGGCGCGGCAGGCGCGTGTGCGTGCCGACGGCGATGGTCACGGGACGGCCCGAGGCGTGGATCTCCTCGGCAAGCTGCACGCCCGTGGAGGACGCGCCGACGATGAGGACGGCGCCGTCGGGAAGCTCGGCGGGCGAGCGGTAGTCGCGCGGCGCCACCTGCATGATCGCGGGCGGCAGCGCCGCCGCGCACGCGGGGCGGGACGGCGTATCGCAGTCGCCGGTGGCAATGACGACGGCGCGCGACTGCCAGGCGCCCGATGCGGACGTCGTGCGGTATCCATCGGCACACGGGGCGACCGCCAACACGGCGCTGTGCGGGATCACCGGCGCACGGGCGTATCCGGCGTAGGCATCGAGATAGTCGGCGAAGTCGCCGGCCGGCAGGAAGAAATCGCCGTCGACGCCGGCGTGCGGCAGGCCCGGCAGGGCACTGTGCGAGGCCGGCGTGAGCAGGCGCAGCGAGTGCCAGCGCTCGCTGCGCCAGCGCTCGCCGATCCGGCCGCGCTCCAGCACGACATGCCCGATGTTGCGGGCCGTCAGGCTCCCGCTCATGGCAAGGCCGGCCTGTCCGGCGCCGATGACGACGACGTCGATGCGCTTCACTATGGGCTCCTGGGGGCTCTCCTGGGAACAGACCGCCCTCCGCCGGCCAGGCAGAGGGCGGCCGCCGTCGGGCGGCGGGCGGTTGCGGGAAGCCCGCCGCCTTGCGGGGGCCTTCCGGCCCTCACGCAACCTTGATGTCGACCGGGATGCCGTTGGTGATGATGTCGTACACGGCCGAGCGGGCCTTCGACTGCATCACCACCTGCTCCAGCTTCTCGCGCGGGGCGTCGCCCTCGATCTCGAAGCTGACCTTCAGGCGCTCGTAGCCGTTGCGGACCTGCTCGGAGAGCCCCAGGATGCCCTGCAGGTCGATGTCGCCGGTGAGCGTCGCCTCCACCTTGGTCAGGCGGATGCCGCGGGCTGCGGCGACATTTCCGATGCCGGCGATCAGGCAGGAGGCAATGGCGTGCAGCACCCACTCGACCGGCGTCGGACCGTTGTCGGCCCCGCACAGCACGGCCGGGTGGTCGCCGTCGGCCTTGTACGCCTTGATGTGCTCATGCTCGCCGCCGGCGCCGTGGAATGCCGACATGGTGGTCTGGCTGTGCGTGCCGTTCACCCAGCGGCTCTTGGCCCTGAACTCGAACTTGGCGAGCTGCGGCTGATTGCCCACAGCCTCGATGGTGGCGAGCAGCGCCGGGGTGTTGACGCCGTTCAGAGGGACCGGGGTGCGCTTGGGCTTGCGGGGCGCCTCGCCGGTGGCAGCGTTTGCAGTCATGTCACGTCTCCTGATTTTCTCGTGCTGAGATGCTGCGGCTTCAGACGGCCCCGCATGCACGGCGCGGCCGTATCCGGCCGGCGCCGCGTTCCTGCGGCACCGGGTTGGGATTGGTTCGTCTCCGGTCGCCGCCTCAGGCTGCGATTAGCGTCGCCCCGGAGTGCCCGCCTGCCCTGGCGGGATTGGCCCGGATGCAGCCAGCGACCAGACGGTTGACCTCGCCGGGATGCGTGAGCGGGCCCATGTGCCCTGCCCCGGGCAGGACCTCGAGCAGCCCGCACGGCAGACGCCGGGCCAGCTCCTCGGCGATCAGCCGGCTCGGGGCGCGCGCGTGCTCGCCGCACACGACGAGCGCCGGGCAGCGTATGCGCGCGTAGGCCGCCTCCGGCATCTCGTGCTCGATCAGGGCCAGGAGGCCGAGCGCCGCCGTGGGCAGCCCATCGATGAGGCGCTCCCGCGCCTCCGGCCAGAGCGACTCCCAGGTCCCCGCCCCGCGCCAGTAGTCGACGAATGCGGCTGCGGCCGTCTGATAGGTGCCGTTCACCAGGCCGGCGCGGATCGTGCCGGCGACAGCCTCGATCTGAAGCAGCTCGGCCGCCGCCCGCCCGCCAAGCTGCCGCAGCACGTGGAAGCTCGACGGCTCGTAGAGCGAGAGGCTCGCCACCAGGCCCGGCCGCGCGCGGGCCGCCTCCAGGGCGACGGCGCCGCCATAGGAATGGCCGACGAGATGCGCAGGGCTGCCGATGCCGTCGAGGATGGCGACGATCCGCTTCGCCTCGGCCTCCAGGCTGAAGGCGCGCTCGCCCCGCCATGGGCCGGTCGAGCCGCAGCCGTAGAAGCTCGGCGCGATCAGCTCGTAGCGCGCGCCGAGGGTCTCGCCGAGACGTCGCCACTGGCCGCCGCTCGCTCCCGGGCCGTGCAGGGCAATCACAGGCTCGCGCGTACGTTCCTCGGGCTGGTCGGCCGGGG
>JBAPMW010000841.1:0-7213 GCA_049278815.1 Hyphomicrobiaceae bacterium | reverse complement strand
GAACGCCGGGATGATCACAATCCCGCCGCGGCCCAACGCACGCACGAGATGCGTTTCAAGCTCGGTCTCTGGGTCCGTCGCCGCATGCCGGCGGTCTCCGTAGGTCGACTCGAGAACCAAGACATCGGCGCGCTCGACCACGGTGGGTGGACGCATCAAGCGATCGTTCGGCCGGCCGAGATCGCCGGAAAACAGGATGCGCTTACCCGCTCCCTCGACCATCACCATGGCCGCCCCGAGGATGTGCCCGGCCGGCAGCAAGGTCGCGGTCGAGGTCTCGCTCAGTCGGACGGTCTCGCCAAAATCGATCGGACGGAGCAGCCGCAAGGCGCGTTCGGCATCCTCGATGGTGAACAGCGGCACTGCTGGCTTGTGCTTCGAAAACCCGCGCTTGTTGGCGTAACGCGCCTCCTCCTCCTGCAAGTGTGCTGCATCGGGAAGCATGATCTGACAGAGATCACGTGTCGCGTGACTGCAATAGACTGCGCCTGCAAAACCGTTCTTGACGAGCAACGGCAGGTAGCCGCTGTGATCGATGTGCGCGTGCGTCAGCACTACCGCATGCAGCGATCGGATGTCGAAAGGTAGCGGCTGCCAATTGCGTTGCCGGATCTGCTTGAAGCCCTGGAACAGGCCGCAGTCAATGAGCGTGGCTGCACCGCCGCCATCGTCGAGAAGGTACTTCGAGCCCGTGACGGTTCCGGTCGCACCATAGAAGGAAATCTGCATGACTGTGCTCGTTCGATCTCGTCTTAGTGCCGGAGTTCTCCGAATTTCACTCCCACGTGAATGTTCTCACTCCAGCCCCGGCGATCCCGTTGATCCGCATTTCGATGCGCTTTGGAGTTTCGATCGGACGCGGAAATTTCAGGACACCCTTCCGGTGGTGGCCGCCCGGCGGGTCGCCCTGCCACCCGGTCGGGCTGTATGAGCTTCCGTCCACAATGAGCTCGCTCGCACGAACGAGGTCATCACTGAGCGGTTTGGTGTGCGTATCCATCACGACGTCGAAGTCCAGCGTGGCCGCCGCAGGATCGAAGGGTTTTGGGGTCACCACGACCTGCACCCCGGCTTCATCGCTCTTGCGCGGCTCGAGAGCCGGGGCCGCAAGCAGCGTCGGCCCCACCACAGCGCCGATCGCCATGACGATGAGTGCCGCGAGCGCGAAGGTGGACTTGAGCGATCTCATGAGGCATGCCCTTCCATGACGTGACGCCGCGAGCGAACGACCTGCCTGGTGATGTAAGCGATGCCCGCGGCGTTGAATGCGAGCCCCAGCCAGAACAGCTCGATCTGGTACTGCGCAACGAGCGTGACGAGACCCGCCATGCCGATGATGGGCACCAGATTGGCGAGATAGTGTGTGCAGCAGGCGAGCATCGCGGCTGTCGAGGCGGTGCCGGAGACGGCAACCGCGCCGTGCGCGCCACGATGACGGGCATGAATCTGGCGCAAGTACACGAACAGGCCGATCTGGGCGCCGAAGCCAGCCGCGAGCGCCACGACGTAGGGCCAGAACTCGTGGAACTGCGAGATCGTGAACGACCAGCCCGAGACGAGCGAGAGAACACCGAAGTAGATCGCGAGCATGGCAAGCGACGCCAGGATGCCGCTCAGAGCAGCGGTAAGAATGCGATCAATTCGGATCATTCTGGACCCCCATCGTATACGGGGCGCTTCGCGCCCTACCTGAAGAACACGTATTTCACCAAGGCAGCGATGATGAGCGCGAGCACGATCAGTCCCAGCAGGTGCCAAAGCCCCATTCCCCACATCACACCGTCCTGCATCATGGTCGCCCTCCTTCGCGAAGCGCGGATGCCTCAAGCATCGCGCAAACCTCAGGTCACCCGCAGCTCTGTCATCATGCCGGTCGCCATGTGATAGAGGTGATGACAGTGCAGGAACCATGCACCCTTGAGGCCGGCATCGAAGCCAATCGTGACGGGCATGTGGGCCGGCACGATCAGCGTATCCCGGATGGCCCCCGGGATCGTTCGGCCGCCGATCCCGACCACCTGGAAATGATGCCCGTGCAGGTGCATCGGGTGCATCATGCTGGTCGGGTTCATGAACGTCATCTCGATGCGTTCGCCCTGACGAACCTCGAACGGCGCATGCTCACCATGCACGCGGCCATTGATCGTCCAGCGGTAACCCGCGAGTTCGCCGAGCATCACCATGAACGTCTTGTCAGCGCGCTTCGCCGGCAGCGGCCGTGCCGCCCGCAGTTGGGTCTCGAAACCGAGATCGACCAGGCTCTGCGCTTGATCTGCTGTCTCGGCAAGCTTGGTGACGGACGCGCCGGCAGTTGCCAGCACGACGCCGGTCACGGACCGGGCCGCCTCGACCTGCGCCAGCACCGGAAAAGCCCCACCCGTCGCCGGTATCGAGATGAGGAGATCGATCCGCTGCCCCTGAGCCAGCGGATAGCTTTGTGCCTTCACGGGCTGGCACGGCGAGCCATCGACTGCGACGCACTCTGATGTCAGTCCTGGCGTAGAAATGAAGAAGGCAGTTGCCGTGCCACCATTGATGATCCGCAGGCGCACGCGGCCACCTTTGTCGACGCGGACGATCTCCGGGTCATCGAGCGCGCGGTCGTTGGCGAGAAACGCGTCATAGCGCACGTCATTGGCGTGCGTCATCGCCATCATGTGACCGCCGTGGCCCGGCATGGCTTGCGTCGGGCGCGGTTGGTGTGCCCCATGACCTGCTGCCGCGTCCACGCCGCCCAGCTCCGTCAGGATCTCCTGCGGCGAGCGAAACGTGAAGTCGTGCAGCAGGATCACCACATCCTGGGTGTCTCCCGCGTCCGCCTCTCGGGTCACCATCGGCGCCGCCAGCAACTGCTGTTCGGTCAGGGTATGCGAATGCATCCAGTGAGTGCCTGGCGTCAGCTCGAAGTCGTGGCTCTCGCTCGCACCTGGCGCCAGCAGCCCCCCTCCCGGGTGCGAACGGTCCTGATCGGCGGGTGCCCGAACCTGCCCATGCCAATGGATTTGCAGTGGGTCGGTCGACGCGTTGTGCAAGCTTCCTGTGAAGCGGTCTCCGGCCCGCGCCATCAGTCCGGGGCGACCGTTGGCCCCGATAACGCCGAACACCCTGGCTGCCTTGCCCTTGACCTCGATGACCCGCGAGTTGACGGTCAGGGCAGGAGTGGACGCATGAGCTCTCGACCAGGGAGAGCCCAACAGCGCCGCGCCGCCAACCGCTGCGGTCGATGCGAGAAATTCGCGGCGTGAGAGACGGGGAAATCGAAAATGATCGGTCATGACTTTCGCCTCAGATGAGTTGATCGCGCAGATAGCGACCGAAGCGCGCCGGGACGCCGTTTCCGAACAGCATCACGTCGTAAGGCTCCGGAGTGCCGCCCTCCATCCCCGGCGAGCCGATGGGCATGCCGGGAACCGCCAGGCCGCGGCCCGCAGGCTTCTCCGCGAGAAGGCGAACGATGGCCTGGGCAGGCACATGTCCCTCGATCGTGTAACCGCTGATCTCGGCCGTGTGGCAGGAGGCCAGCTCAGCCGGCACATCCCGCTGAGCCTTCACCGACTGCACATCCGAGGTCTCGATCACGGTCACGGCAAATCCATTGCGGCGAAGATGCTCGACCCAGCCACCGCAGCAGCCGCAGTTAGGGTCTTTCCACACCGTGATTGCGGGACGCGCATCCGCCCATGCATTGCCGATACCAATCACCGCACTGACGAGCACGATATGTGTGAGAACCGCCCTTCGGTTCAGATTGATCGCACTGTTGCTCATTGCTTCATCTCCTCGTCCGGCCTTGCCGTCGCTGATCTGGATCAACGACGCGCGCGACCTAAGACCTCCATAAGCTCTGCCACCTTCTTGCGCTGCTCGTTTGCGTTGCCATTTGCAATCGCGTGCTCCACGCAATGCGCGATGTGGTCCTGCAGGATCTCCTCCTCGACCCGCGCAAGCGCCGCGCGAACGGCAGAGATCTGGGTGATGATGTCGATGCAGTAACGGTCCTCATCGACCATACGGCCGAGGCCCCGTACCTGCCCTTCGATGCGGCTGAGGCGCTTCAAGCGCGCAGACTTTGCTTTCGTGTCCATAGTTGACTCATACCCCTACAGGGTATACATGTCAAGACATGCCCCCGGCTGGTATACGCTAGCCAAAGATGTCTGGACCATCGCAATGGAAACACACAGCACACACGCTCACGCTCAATCACACCAGCACGCGCCCGCTGAGCACGGTGTGAAAGATCCCGTTTGCGGGATGACCGTCGACCCGCACACCGCCAAGCACCGCCACACGCACGACGGGCGCCCGTTCTATTTTTGCTCGGCCAAATGCCGGGAGAGGTTCATCGCCGAGCCAACCAGGTACCTGAAGCCGGAGGTCAAGCCAGCAACGCCGGTGCCTGCGGGCACGATCTACACCTGCCCGATGCACCCCGAGATCCGTCAGCAAGGTCCAGGCTCGTGCCCGATCTGCGGCATGGCACTCGAGCCGGAGATCGTCTCGGCCGACAGCGCGCCTAATCCCGAACTCGCTGATATGACGCAGCGGTTCTGGATCGGCCTCGCCCTGACATTGCCTGTATTCGCCCTCGAGATGGGCGGTCACCTGACCGGCCTGCATCAGTGGCTCGGACAGCAGAAGTCCAACTGGATTCAATTGGTACTGGCCACCCCTGTTGTGCTGTGGGCGGGCTGGCCGTTCTTCGAGCGTGCCTGGGCCTCACTCCACACGCGCAACCTCAACATGTTCACGCTGATCGCCATGGGCACCGGCGTCGCGTGGGTCTACAGCATTGTCGGCACCATCTGGCCGGGGCTCTTCCCGCTCTCGATGCGGGGCCATGATGGCTCCGTCGCCATCTACTTCGAAGCTGCCGCCGTCATTACGGTGCTCGTGCTGCTTGGACAGGTGCTGGAGCTGCGGGCCCGCGAGCAGACGAGCGGCGCCATCAAGGCATTACTCGACCTTTCCCCAAAGATGGCCCGTCGCATCAAGTCCGATGACAGCGACGAGGACGTCAGCCTCGATCAGGTGATTGTGGGCGATAAATTGCGCGTGCGTCCTGGCGAGCGTGTTCCTGTTGATGGCGAGATCCTCGACGGACGCAGCGCCATCGATGAATCCATGGTGACAGGCGAGAGCATGCCCGTCACCAAGAGCGTCGGCGAGAAGGTCATCGGCGGCACGATGAACCAGTCGGGCGGCTTCATCATGCGCGCCGACAAGGTCGGCCGCGACACCGTGCTCGCGCAGATCGTGCAGATGGTCGCAGCAGCGCAGCGCAGCCGTGCTCCCATCCAGCGCCTCGCCGATCAGGTGTCCGCCTGGTTCGTGCCGGCCGTGATTGGGGTGGCGGTTCTCGCCTTCGTCGCCTGGTCGATCTGGGGACCCGAGCCGCGGCTCACGTTCGGCCTTATCGCGGCCGTTTCCGTGCTCATCATCGCCTGCCCCTGTGCGCTCGGCCTCGCCACGCCGATGTCGATTATGGTCGGCGTCGGCCGGGGTGCCCAGTCGGGTGTTCTGATCAAGAACGCCGAAGCGCTCGAGCGCATGGAGAAGATCGACACCCTCGTCGTCGACAAGACCGGAACATTGACCGAAGGCCGCCCAAGCGTGGTCGCGATCAAGACCACCGCTGGAATAGCGGAAACGGAGCTGTTGCGATTGACCGCAAGCTTGGAACGATCAAGCGAGCATCCGCTGGCAGCCGCGATTGTGCGGGCCGCGAGCGAGCGCAGCTTGTCTCTCGTCGCACCCACAGGCTTCCACTCACCCATCGGCAAAGGCGTCATTGGCGAGGTCGAGGGACGCAAGCTGGTCATCGGCAACCAGCGCATCATGACGGAAGACGGAATCGATACGGCAAGCCTGAGTGCCGCGGCCGATGAGATGCGCAAGGAAGGTGCCACCGCCATCTTTGTGGCCATCGACGGCAAGGCTGCCGGCATCATCGCCATTGCCGACCCGATCAAGGCGACAACGCCTGCCGCCATCAAGGCACTGCAAGACGCCGGCATCCGCGTCGTCATGCTGACCGGCGACAACCGCACCACGGCGCAGGCCGTTGCTGCCAAGCTTGGCATCACCGAGGTCGAGGCCGAGGTGCTGCCCGAGGACAAGAGCAAGATCGTCGAGCGGTTCCGCGGCCAGGGGCGCGCCGTCGCGATGGCCGGAGACGGCGTCAATGATGCCCCAGCGCTCGCCGCAGCCGACGTCGGCATCGCGATGGGGACTGGCACAGACGTGGCGATGGAAAGTGCAGGTGTGACGCTCCTCAAGGGCGATCTCACCGGCATCGTCCGAGCGCGGCATCTCTCGGCTGCTACGATGGCCAATATCCGGCAGAACCTGTTCTTTGCGTTCATCTACAATGCGGCCGGTGTGCCGGTCGCTGCCGGCGTACTCTATCCGCTGCTCGGCATCCTGCTTTCACCCATCATTGCCGCAGCGGCGATGGCGTTGTCCTCGGTCAGCGTCATCGGCAATGCGCTCCGTCTCAACCGCGTGAGGCTGTAGCCATGCCCGCGCTTAGCCGGACAATGACGATCGAGGCTCCGGCCGAGCGTGTGTTCGTCTATGTCGACGATATTCGCAATCTTGCCCGGCACATGAGCGAGCGCAGCTCGATGCCGATGATGGGATCGAAACTTGCCCTTGAGATCGTCACGCCGGAGTCGACCGGGGTCGGCGCCACCTACCGCTACGCGGGGCGCGTGATGGGCCTCACCATCGACTTCTCGGAGACCGTGACCCATTACGTGCCTGGCCGCGAGAAAGTGTGGCGTACGATCGGGCAGCCACGCCTCATCATCATCGACAGCTATGAGATGCGCGTCCTGGTCGAGCCGTTAGGGGAAGCGCGTTCCAGGTTGACGGTCTCGATCGACTATACGTTGCCAGCCATCTTCCCGTGGCACCAGCTCGGGCAATGGCTTGCCGCCTCCTACGCGCGTTGGTGCCTCGACAGCATGGTCGAGGGCACGAAACGCGACCTGGAACGGGGGACCGCGTGACCGGCTCATCTCCAGATTGGCCGAACGTCTTACGCCGCTACCTCGTGGCGTCCCTGCTCTTGCATCTGGCTGGGAGGTCCTGCAGCTCCCGCTCTACACGATCTGGTCGGAGCCGATCGGCAAGCGAATCTTTGCTGTGCTTCATTGCACGGTTGGCGACCTCATGATTGCCGGACTCTCGCTGCTTGCCGCGCTCGCTC
>JBAPMW010000840.1:0-2254 GCA_049278815.1 Hyphomicrobiaceae bacterium | reverse complement strand
TCGGCCAGGGCGGTCCAGGAGAAGAGAGCCATCGGCAGCAGTGCTGCGGTCAACCGCGCGAGCATTGTCATTGCAACTCCTTTCCAGCGCTTCCGTAGTGCAATCGGCAAATCGGAGGTGAGTGGCGTACTACATCGGCGCGGTCATGGCCAGCGCGCAGCGCGCAGAGAGCCACGCCCAACCCGAAACGAATGGGAGAGGCCGAAACCGTCTCACATCCTCACGCGGGCGAGTGCTTACGGCGGATGCCAAACAGATGATCGACCGGCCCCCGCCCGCTGCCCACGCCAAGGGTGCGACCCGCCTGCAATCCGTGCCACACGAAGTCCTTGGCGCGGCGCACCGCATCGGGAAGGGGCGCGCCCTGCGCCATCAGCGCGGCGATGGCGGCCGACAGCGTGCAGCCGGTGCCGTGCGTGTGCGCGGTTTCGACCCGCGGGCTGGCGAAGGTCCGGGCGCCCGCGGCGTCCGCCAGCACGTCCAGCGCCTCTCCACCGCTGCCATGGCCGCCCTTGACGAGCACGGCGCGGCAGCCGAGCCCAAGCAGCGCCGCGGCCTGCTCGCGCATCTCGGCCTCGCTCGCAGCCGGGCGGGCGCCCAGCAGGACGGCGGCTTCGGCCAGATTGGGGGTGATCAACGTCGCGAGCGGCGCCAGCGCCGCTTTGATGGCGCCGACCGCCTCCGGTCTGAGCAGGACGTCGCCGCTGGTCGCCACCATCACCGGATCGACGACGAGCGGGCGGGGCGGGGCAGCCCTGAGCGCGCGTGCCACCGTCTCCACGATGCCGGCATCGGCCAGCATGCCGGTCTTGATGGCGTCGACCGCGAGATCGGACAGCACCGAATCGAGCTGTGCGGCCACGAACGCGGCCCGCACCGGCTCCACCGCCTGCACCCCGCGCGTGTTCTGGGCGGTGAGCGCGACAATGACGCTGGCGCCGTAGACGCCGAGGGCCGAGAAGGTCTTGAGATCGGCCTGGATGCCCGCCCCGCCCGAGCTGTCGGAGCCGGCGACGGTCAAGGCGATGGCCGTGCGCTGCGGCCCCGTGGGAGCCGTCATCGCCCGCCGCCCTCCTTCAGGATCTGGGTCTTGAGGCCCTCGGGCGTCAGGAGATCCTCGATGCTCCCCAGCGCCGGCACGGTGTCGAGCAGCCAGGTGCCGAACACATTGAGCCATCCGGTGAGAACCAGCACGCCGGCCACGATCAGGAGCACGCCCATCGCCTGCTCGACCCGCCCGAGATGGCGCCGGAAGCGCTTCATGAAGCCAAGGAAGGGGCCGATCGCGACGGCCGCCAGCACGAAGGGGATGCCGAGCCCCAGCGAATAGACCAGCAGCAGGCGCACGCCGGCGCCGAGGCTCGCCTCGTTGGCGGCCAGCGTCAGCACGGTGGCCAGCACCGGCCCGATGCACGGCGTCCAGCCGAAGGCGAAGGCGAGGCCCATGACATAGGCGCCGGCCAGGCTGGCGCCCTGGTTGTCGGCATGCAGGCGCGCCTCGCGGTAGAGCAGGGGCACGCGCAGGACGCCCAGGAAATGCAGGCCGAACAGGATGATGACAAGGCCCGCCACCCAGGCGAGCTCGGTCTTGTAGGCCTGGATCCACTGCCCCAGCACCGACGCGCTCGCGCCAAACGCCACGAAGACGGTGGTGAACCCCAGCACGAAGAAGACGGCCGCCAGCACCACCCGGCGCCACAGGCGCGCGTCGATCCGCTCCTCGCTGGTGAGCTGCTCCATGGTGGTGCCGCCCAGATAGGTGAGGTAGGGCGGCACCAGCGGCAGCACGCAGGGCGACAGGAAGCTGACCAGCCCGGCCAGCGCAACGAAGAAGTGGATGTAGAGCTGGGTCAGCATGCCTTCCCGGAGCGGTTGCCTGCGCCAGCGTCACATAGGCCCACCGGCGTGCCGGGGCAAGGCGGCAAGGGGTGGCCAGGCGCCGAGCCTGGGGGCTGTGCTCAACCAAGCGCAGCAGAGCTGCCTCTCACAGCTGGCGGGCTCGCTGCGGGGCAGCTAACGGTGAGTTCGTGCCAGGGGCTGCCGTGAGCTGTCGCAACAACGTGGCCCGGCGACGTAAGCACGCTTGCCGGTCGGTTTTCCTCAAACCGGTGGCCAGTCTCGAAATTCGGGCTTCTCCGCTTCGCCGTGATACATGTCTAGAGGCTGGCCATCGTTTCCAAGCCAGTCAGCAGGAAGCTCCAGCCGGCACCGGACCCCCTCCGGAGCGAAAGCAAGGTCGACCGTACCGCCCAAC
>JBAPMW010000839.1:0-1640 GCA_049278815.1 Hyphomicrobiaceae bacterium | reverse complement strand
ACAGCAGGCCGAGCTCGACAGAGTCTGCCTCATTGCGTTTTGTCTGCCGCGCGTATTCGGCGAAGATGGCGAAATCCAACCAATACTTTCCCGGCTCGGTCAGCATCAAATAGCTCTCGAACGTGGTGGCCTCCCACTGCGTGTGCTCGCCGGGGTGCTTCTCGATCTCGCCTTCGAGCTCGATGAACAAGAAAGGCAGCACGCCAACGCCGATCTCGACTGGGCTGCTCACGTCGTTGTTCCGCCCCTTTCGTTTGTCGAAGGTGACGGAGTAGTTGTGCTCTACCTCCACCTCCCGGTAGTCAATGTTCGGGTAGCGGATCTTGAATTCCGCTCGCGCGCCCTGCGGCGCGCACAGGCTGGCCAAGCCAGCGAGCAAGATTACGACGAGACTCGTAAGCCTTGTCGTCATCTGCCGGGACCGTGAACTGACGACGTAGGAGAGAAGCATGAGAACCCCCAGGACCACGAAGTAGCAAAGCACCTGCACGCCTGCCGGCCGCGATTGGTAGCCGATAAGGGTGTGAAGCACCTTGCCGACTAGACTCCTTTCGCTCAGCAGCCAGGTCGTGTCCCAAACCGGACCGCCTAGGCTCGGGATCACATCCACCTGGACGAGGAAACCTGCCGCCTGAGCCGCCAGCCCGGCCGTCAGTAGCAGGATCATCGCATTCGTCACGGAGAACAGATAACGCAGCGGGATGCTGAGCAGGCCCCGGTAAAGGAGCAGGCCGGCGGCAATGCCGACAGCCCCGCCAGCGAGCCCGCCAACCATCATTTGCGTAGCGCCTTCCTCTCCCGATGAGGAAACGCCGTAAAGGAAAAGAACGGTCTCGGACCCCTCGCGCAAAACAGCGACGCCGGCCGCAACGGCAAGCGCGTAGAGGGGGCGATTCCCGGCTGCAACGCCCTTGCCGACTTCACCCATGTCGCGGGCGATTTCCCGGCCGTGCTGTGACATCCATATCGTGTGCCAGCTGAGCATGAGGACGGCCAATATCAGGATCGAAGCGTTGAGCACCTCCTGTCCAATCCCCTCAGCTGCAGCGGTAATGGCGCTGGCGAACACCGCTACCAAACAAGCCCCCGCTAATCCGAGCGCGATACCGGAGCCGACCCACAAGCCTCGACGCGTGACGCCGTATGTCGCCGCCATGATGATGCTTACCACGAGAGCCGCTTCGAGCGTCTCACGGAAAACAATCACGGCGGTCGCAAGCATGATTCTCCCCGATCGCTCGGGCCGCTATTTGGCGATCATCTGCCCGCGTGTGGATTGATGAAAGTCGTCGAAGAAGGGATAGGTGCCGGGCGCAAGCGGTCCGACGTAGATCACCACGCTCTGGCCTGCCGGTATCACCTTCTCGCGGTTCAGCTCGGCGCTTTCGAACTCGGCTGCAACCTTGCGCGCATTGCGAACATTGAGCTTGAACTTGACGCCGGCCTTGACGTTCAGCGTGCTCGGCTCGAAGCGCGTATCATGGATCGTCAAGGAATAGCTTAGTTCCTGCGCCCTGACCGGCGCTATCGTTGCCGTTGACAGCGCACCTACGGCGCCAATGACGACCAGCCAGCCCCTAGACTCCATCGAATTCGTCCCCGATTGCACTTTGAATCAGATCACGCCCTGCCTCATGCGT
>JBAPMW010000838.1:0-3121 GCA_049278815.1 Hyphomicrobiaceae bacterium | reverse complement strand
ATGGCCCTCCAGGGCGCGCGACGCCCCGCTCGCCGCCTCCCACAGCCGCAGCGTCCCGTCGTACGAGCCGGAGACGACGTGGCGGCCGTCAGGCGCGAACGCCACCGCCCGCACCGGGCCGCCGTGGCCCTCCAGGGTGCGCGACGCCCCGCTCGCCACCTCCCACAGCCGCAGCGTCCCGTCGTCCGAGCCGGACACGACGTGGCGGCCGTCGGGCGCGAACGCCACCGCCCTCACCCCGCCGCCGTGGCCCTCCAGGGTGCGCGACGTCCCGCTCGCCACCTCCCACAGCCGCAGCGTCCTGTTGGAAGAGCCGGACACGACGTGGTGGCCGTCGGGCGCGAACGCCACCGCCCTCACCCCGCCGCCGTGGCCCTCCAAACGGCGCAGTTCGGGGCCGCCGGGCGCCGTGAAGCTGGGCCAACGGGGAGCGAGTGCTGGGGGATGGGCCAGTGCGCGGCCGGCGCCGAGCAAGCCGTCAATGGCCACCACATCGGCGGGGCTTGCCTCAAGGTCCGCCCGCATGCGGCCCAGTAGTTGTGCTACTAGCTGGCGCTCGTCGCGCGCGAGCACGCCGCCTGCAAGGTCCAGCGTCTGCCCCGTGAGCCGTTGCGCCTGCGTGCGGGCGTACTGATAGTCGTCGATCAGAGTGCGTACGCCATGAGCGGCGAGCTTCTGTTGCATCCAGTCCGGCGACATCAGGATCTCATCGAGGCGGGCGTGGTGGCCGGCCTCAAAGAGCTGGTAGGGTAGCTCCGATAGGCTGCGCCTGGCGTAGATCCTCTGGCCGGGAGTGGTGGCATCCTTGGTGGCCGTATCGAGCCCGACATCGAAATAGTCCGCCAGCGCCGCGTGCAGAGCCGCCTTGGCCGGCGCGTAGTGGCGCTCGCGCGCGATGTCGGCCATCTGGCGGTGGAAGAAGGTGAGCAGCGGCTGTTCGTCGACGCGCTTCTCGGTGAGCAGTGGCGCCAGCTGGCGGTGCAGGCGCACCCAGACCGAGTCGGGCAGCTTGGGCCTCCACTCCCCGTGCCGCTCCGCCAGCGGCGTCGGCACGCCGTTCTTCTTGGCTGCTTCCGAGATCGCCTCCATCATCCCGCCATCGGCCGGCAGAACCTCGGTGATCTCCTTGGCGCTGAGGCCGTCCTTGGCAGCAGCGAGAAGGCCGAGCGTGCGGCCGACGAGCTTGGGCTCGTGGTGGTGCACGCTGGTCAGCTCGGTAATGAGCTGACCGATGAGGGCCGCGGTGTCTCCCGCCAGCACGGCGCGGCCGTCACCCGGTGGTACGTCCCAGCTCCGCCAGCCCCGTGCGATCTCGAACGCCACCCGCAGGTAGAGCGGCGAGCCGCCGGCCGCCTTGAAGTGCTTGAGGATGTAGTCGCGCTGGCTTGGCCGGAGCCTGCGGCGCACGCTCGCCTCCAGCGCCAGCAGGGTGGCGCGGCCGTCGGTCTCGCTGAGCGGCTTGATCTCTAGGAAGGCCTCGGATGGGAGACGCTGCTGTAAGGCGCGACAGGCGCTGCTGTCCTCGTCGTAGGTCGGATCGCTCAGGACCGAGACGACGATTTTGAGCCCCGGCGGCAGCTGGCCGGGGAGCCAGCGCAGGCGATAGGGTTTCTTGAGCTGATCGAGCGCGTCGATGAAGACCACCGCCGGCCTGTCGACGGACTTGAGCAACGTGCGCACCTGCTCGTCGAATTTGTTGGCATCGTCCTCCCACTCATCGGGCTTGGCCATAACGCCACGGTCCCCCAAGTCCTCGATGAGGGAGACGAGGAGCGAGCGCACGTCGGATGACGCCGCGCTGGCACCCACGAAGCGGTAGATGACCGGCTTGCCCCGGCCAGCCGTCTCGGCCTCGGCCACGGCCTGCGCCATCAGCGCGGACTTGCCGAGGCCGGACGGGCCGAACAGGACCAACGGATGCTGGCTGCTGCCGGCAAGGTAGCCCGCAATGGCCGCGAGCTGGCTGTCACGGCCGAAAAAGATGCGGGACCGCTCGTCGGCAAAGCCCGCTTGCTCGGCGCGCTCCCGCGCCAGCTCGCCATCCTCTGCGCGCTCGGCAATATGGGCGTCCATCGCCGCCCGGAGCCGGCTTTCGATCCGCGTTGCGAAGTCCTCCAGGAACGCCGCGTCGAGCCGGCCCTCACGGGTGCGGGTCTCCTGCCCGGACAGGACGCAGTCGCCCGGCAGCGCACGACGTAATCCCGCTTTCAGCGTCTCGACGCGCGGGTCTCGTCCGGCCGCGAGGTCAACGTCTGACTGCGGGCGTGAGCTCGAGCCCAGGAGCCGCCCCAGCCACGAGGGCCGCTGCTCAACACGCGCGCCCGCGCCCTCTCTGATCCACGCGATCGCTTGCGCTCCGGCTGCATCCGGTGCCCCCGCCGCGGATTCTGCACCGTTCCCGGCCGCTGACGTGTAGCCCGGCAGCCCGTGGATGATCTCCTGCTCGGTCAGGGACAGGAAATACTTCGCACGCGCCGTCTCGCCGATGCGTACCTCGCGCGCGAGATGCTCGGCGGCCTCCTGCAGGGCACGCCGCAAGCCGGTCTCAAGCTTCGTCCAGTCGTCCTCAAGCTTTTTCAGGGCCTCGGCCGAGGGCGCATTGCGCATGTCATCCTCACGCGAGCGCAAGGTATAGGCGGCGACCGGATCGGTATCGTCGGCGGCAGACGCAAGACCGGCGGGCACGAGGTGGTTCTGGTCGAGCTGGTAGACCTTTCGAAGATCGCCAACCGCCTCGGCCCGGCCATGCCCCACGAGCCACACGACCACGGCGTCGAACTCGTCCTCGGCAATCGCAAACGGCAGGGGCACCCAGCCATACCGGTCCGCCACCATGATCAGGAGGTTGGGCGGCGGGTAGCGCTTGGCCGCGGCCACCTCGTCGAGGCAAATCTCCGTGGCGCGCTGGTCGAGCTGGGCCTCCTGGCTTACGCCCCAGCGCAGATCGACGGCGTGGAACTGGTAGCCCTGGCGGCGCAGTAGGCGTCGAGGTTGGGGAAGACCTTGGACTGCAGCACCTCGCGTTCCTGCGCGAAGTCGCTGAACGTGGACGAGACGAACAGACGAAAGGCTTTAAGGAACATGGGCCATACCTGAGGCTGCGGAAAGAGAGATCCTAGCC
>JBAPMW010000837.1:0-8557 GCA_049278815.1 Hyphomicrobiaceae bacterium | reverse complement strand
GCCTTAGTCCGGTGCGTCGGCTGGCTGGTGGATAGACCGTCCAAGCGTCAGCGCGCCCGGGATAAGCCCCCGGACTGGGTTGGGGGTGGAAGCGAAGCGCTCCCTCGGCGCAGAGTCGAGGCAGGGTGCCCGGATGCGGCGAAGTCGAGCCTCCGATACCCCGCTGCTGGTTGGTGGACAGGCCTATCCAAGCGCCAGGCGGCCGTCGGAGACGACAGGGCAGGGCGTCCTTCGTGCCCCACGCGTAAGGTCAGAGGCCAACGGGCGCGAGCCTGGACGCCCTGCTCCTCCTTTCGAGTGAATAGTGAATAGTGAATAGCGTCCGCATCGATGCATATACCTCATGCGGCGTAAGCGGGGGCTCCCACACGACACGCTGGCCAGCCTCTCCGCCCCGTTCGCATCGAGTGTGCCGCCGTGCTCGCGGTCCCCGGCCTCGCCAGCCTTCGCCGGGGTCGACGCGGCCTACGCAAACTCCAGGATCACCGCATCCACCGCCAAGCTGTCCCCGGGCTTCGCCCGCACCGTCTTCACCACCCCGTCGCGCTCGGCGCGGAGGATGTTCTCCATCTTCATGGCCTCCACCACGCACAGGGCCTCGCCGGCCTTCACCTCCTGGCCTTCGGCCACGTGGATCGCCTTCACCAGACCGGGCATGGGGCAGAGCAGCAGCTTGGACGTGTCGGGCGGGGCCTTCTCGGGCATCAGGGCGGCGAGCTGGGCCTCGCGCTCGGTGTAGACGCGGGTCCTGGCGCGGGCGCCGCGGTAGGAGAGGTCGTAGCCGTTGAGGATGGGGCGCACCTGCACGGCCACGCGCCGCTCGCCCACCCGGCCGCGCCACACCGGGCTGCCGGGCCACCAGTCGGCGTCCACGTCGAGGGCGGCGCGGCGGATGCTCTTGGCATCGACCAGCGTCACCTTGGTGGGAAGCCCGAGCGTGCCCTCCACGCGCGCCGCCACCAGCGTGCCGCCCACATCGGCGTAGCGGCGCGCGGAGAAGCGCACCGCCGGGCCCGACATCTGGTCCGTGATGGCGCGCCGGCGGTTGTTGCTCAGGTGGTCGATGGCAACCGCCACGGCCGCCAGCACGTCGAGAGTCTCGCCCTCGGGTGCGCTGAGCTTGAAGCCGCCCTTGTACTCCTCGGCGATGAAGCCGGTGGAGAGCGCGCCGGCGCGCCAGCGCGGATGCTGCATGAGCGCGGTGAGGAACGGAATGTTGTGCTCCACGCCGTCGATGACGAAGGCGTCGAGCGCCTCTGCCTGCAGGTCGATCGCCGCAGGCCGTGTGGCCCCGTGCGTGATCAGCTTGGCAATCATCGGATCGTAGAACATGGAGATCTCGGCGCCCTCGAACACGCCCGTATCCGTGCGCACTTTGCCGCTGTCGCCGGTGCTCTCCGCGGGCGGCCGGTAGCGCGTGAGGCGGCCGATGGAGGGCAGGAAGCTGCGGAACGGGTCCTCGGCGTAGATGCGGGTCTCCACCGACCAGCCGTCGAGCTTTACGTCCTCCTGCTTGATCCGAAGCTGCTCGCCCGCCGCCACCCGGATCATCTGCTCGACGAGGTCGATGCCCGTCACCAGCTCGGTGACGGGGTGCTCCACCTGCAGGCGGGTGTTCATCTCCAGGAAGTAGAAGCTCTTGTCCTGCCCGGCCACGAATTCCACCGTACCGGCGCTGTCGTAGCCCACCGCCCTGGCGAGCGCGACCGCCTGCTCGCCCATGGCATGTCTTGTCTTGGCATCGAGGAGTGGCGACGGCGCCTCCTCCACTACCTTCTGGTTGCGGCGCTGGATGGAGCACTCGCGCTCGCCCAGGTGGATGACGTGCCCGTGCTTGTCGCCCAGCACCTGGATCTCGATATGGCGCGGGTTCTCGATGAACTTCTCGATGAACATGCGGTCGTCGCCGAAGCTCGACTTGGCCTCCGAGCGCGCGAGCACGAAGCCTTCCTGCACCTCGCCGGCGGCGTAGGCGATGCGCATGCCCTTACCGCCGCCGCCGGCCGAGGCCTTGATCATGACGGGGTAGCCGATCTCGTCGGCGATCTTCACCGCCTCCCTGGCATCGGCAATCTCGCCCAGGTAGCCAGGCACGGTCGATACTCTGGCCTTGGCTGCCGCCTTCTTGCTTTCGATCTTGTCCCCCATGGCGGCAATGGCTTTGGGGTTCGGCCCGATGAACACGACGCCGGCCTTGGCGAGCGCGATGGGGAACGCCTCGCGCTCCGAGAGGAACCCGTAGCCCGGATGCACCGCCTCGGCGCCGGTCTGCTTGCAGGCCTCGACGATCTTCTCGATGACCAGATACGATTGAGCCGCCGGCGCCGGCCCGATGGCCACCGCCTCGTCCGCCATCTCCACGTGCAGCGCGTCGCGGTCGGCCTCCGAGTAGACCGCCACCGTGCGGATGCCGAGCTTGCGCGCGCTTTTGATGACGCGGCAGGCGATCTCGCCGCGGTTGGCGATCAGGATCTTGTTGAACATGCCGGCAAGAAGGGCTCTGCCTCTAACATCGACGTTGCAACGCGGCCGACGGCTTGAGGCTGGGTCTGAACCCTTCCTGTTTTGGCGTCGACGGGCGACTGTAGCCGCAGGTCGGGCCGGCACGCCAGTGCGGACGAGCAGAACAGGCAGGTGGAGCCGTTATTGCTGCCGGACAGTGGGCCCGCCGACGATCCAGCAGCAAGCCCCGGCGCCACGAGCGGCGCCGGGGTCAGAAATAAAGCGAGAACGGGTTAGGTGTGCACAACGCACGCATGGTCATACGCCGGCGCTGGAAACGGAACGCCAAGATCCGGGACGGATCGACAAGTGCCGGTAGATTGGCGCAAGGACGGCCGGATTGGCGGCCTTTCCGGCCGACGCCCGCGGCGGCACCGTTCGACCGTTGCAGGGCGGGCACGATCCGTGCCGCTTGGGCCTACGGCCTACCAGCGCCGCCAGGCCCGGTAGGGACGGCGCCAGGCGCGCGCCCCCCAAGCGCGGTACGGACGGTAGGACCGGAAGGGACGATAGAACCGGTAGGGACGGTAGAACCGGTAGGGACGATGGAACCGGTAGGGACGAGAGAAGTAGCTGCCGGTAAAGAAGCGCGGCCGCCAATAGGCCCCATAGTAGGGCCGGTAGCCGTAAGAGGGCCTGTAGGTGTAGTAGTACGAGCGGGAGGGTGGGCAGTAGGGCTGGTAGCCGTAGCCATAGTAGCCGGTGCCCCTGCCCCATCCCCAAGCCTCTGCGGGCGCGCCGCTCCCGGCGAGGAGAGACGCGGCGGTTGCGAGCGCCAGAGCCAGTCTGCGCATTCGGGCCTCCTTCCGACTGGTTCACCAAGCCCATAGCAATGCCGGTGCGGCGCGGCGGAGGCACTCAGGGGAAATCCCGAAACCGGCCGGAACAAGCGCTGGAGCCGTACATGGAACCACACCAGCAGCCAGCGCGGCGGCAGCGGAGAGATCAGGAGTCGCCGCTACCTCGGCCTCGGCGCGTACCGCTTGAAGGCGGCCACCAGGATGCCGACGACGAGGCCACCGCCGGCGCCGCTGGCAGCGCCCCAGAGCAGCGCCGGCCCAACCGCCCTGCCGGCGCCTGCCAAGACCGCGGCAAGGCCAGATTCCCGGTCGAGCATCGTTGCGACCAGGCCCGCGGCGAACGCGACCAGCGGGGCGCTCAAGAGGCCAGCCCCGGCCCCGCAGTAGGCCGCCGCCAGGACGGAGGTGCGCCGGTTCTCGCCCTCGATCGCGAACACCCACCCGGCCGCGCCGCCGAACACGGCGGCAACGGCGATCGCAAGCTGGAAGGCAACCTCGTCCATCGTGCCCATGCATCCCCATGGCATTCGCTGGGGCCGAGCCTACTTGCGGCCGGCGCAGGGTACAAGCCGGCGCGGACCGGGATGCCGCCTCACGCAATCGGTCCGCGCCGCAGCAGCCGCAGCAGCACCGATCGACCGCGGCTGAGCCACCCGTAAGGCGCTGCGCCGAGCAGCCTCAATCCTGTCCGGCGCCACCAGGACGGAGAGGCGCGGCCGAGGCGCGCGATCGTGCGCGTCGCCTCGGCGCCAAAATGCACCGCGCCGTCGAGGCTGAGCACCATGCCCTCGTTGATCTCGTAGCCTTGCCGGCGCAACTCCGCCACCAGCGCCGGCTCGGTGCGGGCGTCCAGAACTTTGAGATCCGGAAAGAGCCGGCGCAGCCGGGCCATGGCCACGTAGGCGCTGCACACGGGGCACTCGCCGTCGTAGAGGAGGTAGTCTCGGGGCATCTTTCCTCAGTAGAAGGGCAGTAGGGCAATAGGGCAATAGGGATTCGCGCTTACTGCCTTACTGCCCTATTGCCTTACTGCCCTCCCTTACGGCCTCGCTGTCGCAGCGGCGCAGGAAGGCCTGGATGGCGGCAATGGTCGGCCCGTCCCTGAGCAACGGTGCGTGGCCCTGGCCGCGCACGAGGAAGGTGTCGAGCAGCGGATGGCGCGTGCGCATCTCCTCCAGCGTCCTGGCGCTCAGGATGTCGGAATGCTCGCCGCGGACGGCCAGCACGGGCACCGCCGCCAGGGCCCCGAACTGCGGCCACAGCTCGGGGATCGGCCCGTCCACGCCCGAGAACGACTTGGCGATGCTGGGGTCGTAGCCGAGCGCGGGCAGGCCGTTGTCGTCGTTGAACCAGGCGCGCGCCTGCTCGGCCCACTCCTCGCGCGTCACGGCGGGAAAGTGGCGCTTGCTCATCTCGTAGACGACGCGCGTCGCGTCCTCCCAGTCGGCGGGCACGGGCATGCGGCCGATATAGGCCGTGATGCGGGCGAGCCCCTCGCGCTCGAGCACAGGGCCCACGTCGTTGAGGACGGCGGCGGCGATGGCGCCGGGCCGCAGCACGGCCATCAGCATGGCCAGCACCCCGCCGCGCGAGGTGCCGATGACGGCCGCGCCGTGCAGGTCGCGCATGGTCATGAAATCCAGCGCGTCGTTGGCCTCGACCAGGAGCGAGTAGTTCTTCCAGTCGCCATCGCGCTCGGACAGGCCGCGCCCGCGGCTGTCGAGGGCGTAGACCTCGCGCGCCTCCGCGCCTGCCGAGGCCAGCGCGCCGGCGATGCGGTGAAAGTCGCGGCTGTTGCGGCTCAGTCCTGCCAGGCACAGCACCGGCCGCCGCGTCGAGCCCCCTCTCGCTTCGGCCCCATTTGCTTCAGGATGCGCCGGGTAATGGCGCGCGTAGAGGCGCAAGCCGTCGCGCGCCGAGAAATAGATGTCGTGCCAGGTTTGCACGGGCGGAGCACCCCACAGCCTGTCTGCCATCGCCGAGGACGAGAAGGCTACCACTGCGCGGGTGGCAGGCGATAGCGGCAATGCAGGAGTTCTCGGAGCCGCCAACTGATCGAATGGAGAGCGCCCCCTTGCTGCACTGTGCACTGGGTCCCCGCCTGCGCGGGGATGACGCCGGGGTGAGGTCGGCGCACTCAACTGGCGTCATTCCCGCGAAGGCGGGAACCCAGGCCACCTCTCAACGCGGGATCGCTTGCAGTCATGTAGGTTGGGCCAAGCGGAGCCCAGACCCAACGCGATCGGGGGTGCTCCGGCATTGTGTTGGGTCTTCCCCCGGCTTTTCACCGGGGTCGACCCAACCTACATGCCAACACCACCAGCCCCGCTGGCAAGCGCCGGCGAGGGGTGCGACGGGAACGCGGGTGCCTAACAGGCAACCTATGTGAGGGCTTGCGCCCTCGTAACGGGTTGCCTCTCGGCACCCGCGTCGGCGGCGTCTTGTGTCCCGTGCCATTCTTTGGCTTTCCCTCCGCCCCTTGCGGGGCTTCGCTTCGGCCTTGAGCCACTGAAGGCGGGCAGCGATCCCGCCGCCATTGCTGGCGGCCTTCGCCGCTGCCGGTTGGCACGAGCCCCTGGAGCTTAAGCCATCTCGCTCTCCTTCCAGGCGCCGGTCGCTCGCCCGTGGGAAGACGGATGGCGCCATCCACGTCCCGTCGCTGCAAACGACGGCCGAATGGTAGCAGCGCGCACTCCCCCCGGAGATAAGCGAGGCGGAGCGAGGCGTCCGCTTCGCATGCTGCAGCGAGGCTAGCGCTCAGCAAGAGGCTTACCCCTTTTGACCCTGATCGGCTCTGAGCAGGTGCAGCACGGGCCGTGCATCTTCGAACATCGGCGCGCCGGCTGCGGACATACGTCCAAGAAGATCGTCCATTTGTTGCGCATGCCTGGAACGCATTTGCTCGACGGCTCCACAGTGGAGGATTTGCCCACCAGAGAACAGTATTGACCTGCCGATCTGCCCGTCGATAGCTACGGCCCGTATTCTGTCGCGGGGGCGAGCATGGCAGGCCTTGCCGAGATCGTTTCGAAGTTTGGTACGTCGGCCAAGGGCAAGCTCGCGAATGCGGCCGCGACGGGCGCGCCGGAGGACCAGCTTCGTGCGCCCCTCGAAACGCTTGTACTGCAGTTGGCGGAGCTGGCCGGGCATCGCACAAGCACGGTCAAGCTGGTTGGCGAGACGACACTCGCGCATCTGTCCTCCCGGCCCGACTATGCCGTCTCGGTCCGCAACGCGCTCGCAGGCTTCATCGAGGTCAAGGCACCCGGCAAGGGATTCGACCCACGCAGGTTCACGGACGAGCACGACAAGAAACAGTGGCAGAAGCTGAAGACGCTCCCCAACCTCGTCTATACAGACGGCAACGGCTTCACGCTCTGGCAGGACGGCGAGCTCAAAGCCTCGGTCGCGCTCGACGGCGATATCGAGAAGGCAGGCGCGAAGCTCGCCGCTCCCCCATCTCTGCTCGGTTTGTTCGCGGACTTCCTCGCGTGGAAGCCGATCGCGCCGCGCAGTGCCAAGCAACTCGCGGGCATCGCCGCGCGCCTGTGCCGGTTGCTTCGGGAGGAGGTCACGGAGGAGCTGGAGCGCAACAATCCTGGGCTTACGACGCTGTCGGGCGAGTGGCGCAACCTTTTGTTTCCGGAAGCGACCAACAAGCAGTTCGCCGACGGCTACGCGCAGGCGGTCACCTTCGGCCTGCTCGTCGCGCGCGTACGCAAGATCGACCTCGCCGATGGGCTCGATCATGCCGCAACCGAGCTGCGGAAGGTGAGCGGCTTGATCGGCACCGCCCTGCGGTTGCTGGTGGACGACGAGAACGTCAAGACCGCGCTGGCATCCGCGCTCGACACTCTGCGGCGCGTGCTCAACGTGGTCGATTGGGATCTCGTCTCGAAGGGTGATGCGGACGCGTGGCTCTACTTCTACGAGGATTTTCTCGAGGTCTACGACAACGATCTGCGCAAGCAGACAGGCTCCCATTACACACCTCCGCAGGTCGTGGACGCGATGGTGCGTCTGGTGGACGAAGCGCTGCGGGACCGCTCGCTGTTCCGCAAGCGCGACGGGTTCGCCGCAAGGGACGTGACGATCTGCGATCCGGCCGTCGGCACCGGCACCTACCTGCTCGGCGTGTTGCGCCAGATCGCCAGGAACACCGAAGCGGACAAGGGCGCCGGTGCCGTGGCGGCGGAAGTGGAAAAGGCCGCCTCACGCATGTTCGCCTTCGAGATGCAGTTCGGGCCCTTCGCGGTGGCTCAGTTGCGCCTGATCGCGGAGATGCAGGCGCTCGTCGGCACACTCATACCGCCGATTCCCAACCTCTACATCACCGATACGCTGGGTGATCCTTATGCGGCGGAGACGCAGTTCTCGATCACGGTGGCGCCGATCGCAGCGTCGCGCAAGGAGGCCAACCGCATCAAGCGCGAGCAGCCCATCACGGTCGTGATCGGCAATCCGCCCTACAAGGAGAAGGCGAAGGGGCGCGGCGGCTGGATCGAGGGGCGGCAGGACGTGGCAGCCCTGCGGGCGCGCCGGTCGGGCGCGGCGTCACCCGCGCCGATGGACCTGTGGTCGCCGCCGGTGGGCTGGGGCGTCGGCGCTCACGCCAAGCATCTGAAGAACCTCTACGTCTATTTCTGGCGGTGGGCGACGCTGAAGGTGTTCGGCTCCGGCCATCGCGAGGCCGTCGGCGGCAATAAGGACGGCTCGGGCATCATCTGCTTCATCACCGTCGCAGGTTTCCTGAACGGTCCGGGCTTCCAGAAGATGCGGGAGGAGTTACGCCGGGATTGTGCGGCGATCTGGGTCGTGGACTGCTCGCCGGAAGGGCACCAGCCCGACGTCAACACGCGTATTTTTCAGGGCGTGCAGCAACCGGTGTGTATTGTGCTGGCCGCACGCACGCCGAACAAAGACCGGAGCACGCCCGCGAAGCTGAAATTCATGGCGCTGCCGAAAGGGCATCGCGAGCACGTGAAGTTCGCGGCGCCGGCACAGATGACGCTGAAGGCTGCGGATTGGGTGGATGGCCCGAGCGACTGGCGTGCGCCGTTCCTGCCGGAACAGACGGGTGTGTGGTTCTCCTTGCCGCCGCTGGAGGATGTGTTCGCCTACAACGGCTCCGGCGTGATGCCGGGACGGACGTGGGTCATTGCGCCGGATGTAGGATCGCTCGAAAATCGTTGGCGGCGACTGACTTCAGAGTCGAACAGCGATCGACGTGAGGTCTTGTTCCACCCGCATGAAGG
>JBAPMW010000836.1:0-2219 GCA_049278815.1 Hyphomicrobiaceae bacterium | reverse complement strand
CATTCAATCAGCGCGATTTCGTCGATGTTTGCGCGGCGTGCAGGATAGAGCTTTGGTCGCGGTGACCTCGGCATTTCCGGACGTCGAACCAAGGAGCAAACGCATGGCCAAGAAGGGCTACTGGATCGGGCACGTCAGCATCACCAACCCGGAACGCTACAAGGACTACATCGCCGCCAATGCCGTGGCTTTCAAGAAGTACGGCGCGCGCTTCCTGGTGCGCAACGGCGACTGCGAGGTGCCGGAGGGCAGCCTTGCCGGGCGCCGGCATGTGGCGATCGAGTTCGACAGCTATGCCGCCGCCAAGGCCTGCTACGAGTCGCCCGAGTATCAGGCCGCCATCAAGATCCGCAGCGAGGCCAGCACCGGCGATCTCGTCATCATCGAGGGGTACGAGGAGTAAGTGGCAGGGCGGTGTCGGACCATCCGGACCCCGGGGTGGGCCCCGGGGCGGGTCTGACACCGATCCGTCGCTATCCAACCATGTGCTCCACGGAATCGTAGACCTCCGTGCTGGGGGCGCCCTTGAGAAGACCGGACAAGCCGCTCCAGAGCTCCTGGATCCTCGCCGCAGCGGCATCTGCATCGGCCTTGCTCTTGTAGATCGCCGTTACCGAGCCTTGGCCGTCGGCGCGCCACGCCGCGTACACGTCGATGGCGCCGGGCAAGGTCCGCGCCGCGGGCGTCATCTCCTTGAACTTGGCCGGAATCTCGCCGAGGCGCGCGGGGTCGAACTTGAAGGTCGTGACACGTGCGTACATGGGCACTTCCTTTCATGTCTCTGCGAACGGAACAAGTAGACGTGCCCATGCTCGCACTCCGGCTGGGCGAAACGGGGGCAACGACGGGTGAAACGAAACTAACCGGCTTAGCTACGGCGCGGCGAGCGGAGCAATGAGCAACAAGAAAAGCGCCGACCGGATTCCCCTCCCCCACGTCGCCGACGGCGGGTCGCACAGGCGCGCCTCCGGCGCGACGGGGGAGGGGACGCTCTGGCGCGCTCCGTTTCGTCATCGAGGGTCGGCGCCAGCCGGTGATCGGCTGACACCTACCCAGCGTCTGTGTAACACTGTTCCGTTGCAGCGTGCCGCGCCCAGACCGTCGTGGTAGGATCAATCATGGCTAACACCCGCAAACCACCGCCCAGCATGACCGTCGCCGATTTCCTCGCCTGGCCAGGGGATGGGACTGGCCGCAAGCTCCAGCTGGTCGACGGCGAGGTGCGTGCAATGTCGCCCGGCAGCACGGCGCACGGTAGGATCCAGTCAACTCTTGCGCGGCTGATCGGAAATGCGCTCTTGGCGCGTGCCAGCCCGTGTGACGTGATAGCGGAGCCGGGGGTCGCCACCCGCGTGCGTGCCGGCATCAATGTGCGCGTGCCGGACGTGGCCGTTACGTGCACGCCCGATACCCCTGGAGAGCAGCTCCTGCCGGACCCGGTTTTGCTGATCGAGATCCTCTCCCCCACGAGCACCGCCGACACCTGGAAGAACGTCTGGTCCTGTTGCACGATTCCCAGCGTGCGGGAGATTGCGATCGTGCACTCCACGCGTGTTCTGGCGGAGCTCTTGGGTCGCGGGTCGGACGGCCACTGGCCGGAGGAGACTGAGAGGATCGGGCCGGGCGGCACGCTCGTGCTTCAGTCCATTCAATTCAGCTGTCCCTTAACCGATGTTTAAGTCCGGACCCATCTTGGGCGTGGAGGCTAAGGCACTCTCGACTGGATGTGGGTCACATCATCTGCGCGTGAGGTGCTATCGCGTCCTGCGGCGCAGTGCTTTGTTAAGGCTGACCGCACAACGACGGGGAGCCTCTGCACGCTGCCTATCTCCGCTCACCTCGCGCGGTGCCTATAATTCGCGGTCGTCTGCGGCGACGGGACGTGGATGGCGCCATCCGACGTTCACGTGCAGACGGCCGGCGCCTGGAAGAGGCGAGATGGCTTAAGATCCAGGAGGCCCGCTGCGACCGTTTCTGAGCGAAGCGTCAGCAATGGCGCCGAGCCGGAGACCGCCGAGAGGCACATGGCCGGACTGCAATGGGGTCAGACCCGCAGGGCATTCACACAAGTGGGCCGTTGATATCGTTTTAATTCGCAAATTATTCGATGATTTTGATGCTGTTATAGCATTTTAATTTAACAGTTCAGATGATGCTGCTAGAGTGCTCGTGCCATCAGCAACTGGGAGTGGATGGCATCAGCGAGCCTGGAGCACAGC
>JBAPMW010000835.1:0-5108 GCA_049278815.1 Hyphomicrobiaceae bacterium | reverse complement strand
ATGGTGAACTCACCGACCGACAGGTGCATGGGAAAGGTGCTGCCGTCCTTGCGCAGGCCGGCCACCTCGCGGCCGATGCCGATGATCTGGCGACGGCCCGTCGTGAGGTATTTGGCTAGGTAGGTGTCGTGCTGACTGCGGTAGGGCTCCGGCATCAGCATGTTGACGTTGCGGCCAAGAAGCTCGCTGGCGCTGTGGCCAAACATCTTTTCGGCCGCGGGGTTGACAGTCTGGATGTGCCCCTCCGCGTCGATGCTGATGATGGCTGCGACCGCCGATTGCAGGATTTCCCTGAGCTTGAGCGCCTCAACATCAGTCGTTGCCGCCCCATCTCTCGTCATGTCCGCGTCCTGCTCATCTTCTGGCGGGCTCACACCTGCAGGGGACCCTATCGCGTCTGCGACCTGCCCGCAGTCTGCGGCTGCTGGCGGGCTGGCGCAAGCTGCAAGCCTGCGCTGCAAGCCTGCGCCAGCGCTGAAGAGGATGCTTTAACGCTGTTAGGCACGGGACAGGAGCTATTGTCCCCACCAGTGGGGTCCACCCATGCCTGCCATCGGCAGGACGATATCGTCGGCTTCTTTCTTCTGCTCCTGTGACAGCGCCGCATAGAGGGCATTTAGGCTGCCCTTGATTTGCTTGGTCTCGTCGAGCCGTGCACTCAGGAGCTGCTCGTGGGTGTCGAGGCGCTCGGGGAGCGTCTTGGCCCTTTCCTGCCTGCTCAGGATGGCCTTCATGCGCTCGTTCTGGTTCTTGGCCGCGGTGCGGATGGCCTCGGCCAGCTGGTTCCACGCGGGCGTTTGCGCCTCCGTGATCTTGAGCTCTGTCCTGATGAAGGCGAGCCGGCCCTCGATGCGGTTGAGCATGCCGTCTGGACCGCGGCTCCAGGGGCCAGGTCCGCCCCGCCAGATGCCCCAGCCTTCGCCCCCCATACCCCATTCGCGGTCTCCCATCATGCGTCCGGGGCCTTGTGCGGTGGCTGTGCCGGCAATGACAAGGGCCAGTGAGGCTGCGGCTGCCGGAATGTACAAGCACTTGAGCTTCATGGTGACGACCTCCAATGGTGCGACTTGACCGTGTGCAGCGTGACGCTGTGGCGAGCAACGTCAGCATTGCGTTGCGCGTCGGTCCTTGATTTGCGTCAAGTATGGCCGCTGCGAACGATGTGCTGTTTCATATTGCCCAGGAGGACCTCCCCTTCGGTGGGATCGGGGCGAGCCGCATGGGCCGCTATCACGGCCGGGACGGCTTCATCACGTCTTCCAATGCCAAGGCCGTGTTTCATCATCGCGCTAGGCGCCCGCGGCGTTGCTGCGACCGCCTTGCACGGTCGTGTAGACCGGCTCATCCGCTATCTCGTGTCGGCGAGCCGGTGGGATCGAGGCCTGGTCCCAATCAGTGCGAGAACAGCGTAGGTACTGTCATATGGCGGGCGATATGGCGGGTGGCGCCGCCGAACACAATCTCGCGCATGCGCGAATGGCCGTAGGCACCCATTACCAGCAGGTCCGCACCCAGATCGGCGAGGCGCGAAAGGATCTCGTCGCCGATGCCGATGTCGCCCAGGATTGATGTGTGCACGCTCGGTCTGAGGCCATGCCGGGCCAACGCGGCGGCAATCGAGGTATCGGGCGCAAGCGCGGGCCGCTCGTCGCCGTGCTCCTTGATCTCCAGGATGTGCACCGTCTCCGCGGCCAGAAGGAACGGGAGGGCGTCGAACGCGGCACGTGCCGCCTCGCGTCCGGCCTTCCAGGCGATGACAACGTTGCGGCCCACCTCGGCATAGCGGCCGACGTAGGGCACGACCAAAACGGGGCGCCCGCTCTCCAGCGCCAGCCGCTCGGGGAAGCCCGAGAGAGGCGAGAGATCCCAGTCGGGATCTGTCTGCCCGGCGATGATTAGGTCCGCGGCTCGGCCGTGATCCATGATGACGGGGGCGAGGTCGAGATGCGGCACCTTGAGTGCGCGCCATTCGGCCACGAACGGCTGGCTCGCCGTCATGCGTGCGAAAGTGGCGGCGATCTCGTCGGCCGCTTGGCGCTCCGCGGCGGCGACCGACCCGAGCACTTGGCTGCCTGGCACCGGGATCGGTGGGGCCGGCATGCTGGCGTGGACGTGCATGCCGATGAGATGGGCATTGTGCCGGCTGGCCAGCCGAACGGCCGGTTCCAGCAGGGCTTCCGCGCGGCGCTTGTCGTTCAGGTGAACTAGGATCGTCTTGTAGGGCATCGGTGTCGGGCCTCGATCGCGTGAAAATGACGACGCAACATCAGCCGGGCGACGCTGCTTCCTCATTGATGCCGGTCAACCCGGAAGCTCTCGATGTCGCACCGCAGGGCCCAGCTTTGACCAGCGTCAATTCGGTACCGCTTCCAAGTGGGGGAAGGTGCTTGCGTGCTTCGAACCCATGGAGGACGCCATGTCACAAGCGGACGAACGCGAGCCGGCGGGGAGTGCGCCGACCGCTGTCCATCATTTCCTGTCGCGCCTGCGCGACTGGTGGCGCCGCCACAGCGAGTTCGACACAATGGACCCGGAGGAGCTTGAGCGGATTGCCAAGGACCTCGGGATGACCGGTCCGGAGCTCAAGGACCTCGCGGCGCGAGGACCTGATGCGGCCCATCTGCTCCATGAGCGCATGCACGTGCTTGGCCTCACCAAGGCTGACGTCGAGCGGGTCGCGCAGGGACTGATGCGCGACATGGAACGGACCTGTGCCTGCTGCGACGAGAAGGGTGGGTGCGAAAAGGACCTGGCGGCGCGGCCGGACGACGCCGCATGGGGAGGCTACTGTCCAAATGCCGCCGCCCTCACCAGCGTCAAGATCATCAAGGGGCACTTCCCGGCGTGATGCGCTGGAGGACAAAGCTTTTGGGCGCGGCTGCCGGCGCGTGTGCCTGGGCGCTTCTGGCGACCACGCTCACAATTGCGGCCGGCTCGCCGCAGGAGCGGGGCCGCGCTATCGCCGAGACCAAGTGCGCACGCTGTCACGCCATCGGCACCGCGGGTGAGAGCCCCGTCGCACTCGCCCCGCCGTTCCGCGTGCTGCCGCAGCGCTATCCGGTGGACCACCTGGCGGAGGCGCTGGCGGAAGGCATCGTCGTGGGGCACCCGCTGATGCCCGAGTTCACCTTCGATCCACCCGAGATCGACGCCCTGCTGACCTACATCGAGAGTCTGTCGGCAAGCGGTTCGGTCCCGCGTCAACCCTGACAGGTCAATTGCTTTGCATGTCGGCCGAATCTCGCCTGCCCGGTCGCGAACGGCAAGGCTTATTCTCGTGTCCTCAGCGGCGAGCCCTGAATGATCAGGATCGTCAGGAGCGGTACTATCACGCCGATGGCTGCGACCGTGATCAGGAGCCAACCCAAGCCGCTGTAGTCGGCGTCGACCAGCACAGCACCAGTTGTGCGGTCCCTGACCTCTCGCGTCACCACAATGATCTCGTTGAGGTACCTGGTGCCGAGGCTGCTCGCCGACAGGGCGAGGTTGGTGAAGGACGCCATCACGGCGTAGAACGTTGCCTTGAGCTCCACCGGCGCGTTCTTGGCAATCCAGGTCAGCATCGGGATCATGGCGATCTGGCCCAGGGGCGACTCCAGGGTCGTATCAACCAGGGCGATGAACCGCGCGTCCACGACGCCACCGCTCCAGCTGGCCGTCCACTGCTGGATGCCGAAGTAGAGGCCGATGTTGGGAAGGGAAAGCAGGCCGCCGGCAATCGTGAGCAGGGCAACGACATACGCGAGAGAGCGCGTTGCCGTCAGCGGCCTCAGTACGAACATTCCAGCCAGCGTCAAGCCGGAGCCGATCAGCGACAGGACTGCCAGAAACCTCTGGTCGAAGTGAAGAGCATCGATTTCGAACCAGGTCGCTCCGGGGCCAGGCAGGGGGACGGCGCGGAACACGAAGATGATGATGGCCGTCCCGACGAGCGCGCGACGCGCCGCAGGCTCGAGCCTCGCGACCAGCTGATGCATGAGAAAGACGATGATGCCCATGGAGCCGACAAAGATGAGCTCCTGGGCATGCTTGATATTGGAGAGACCCATGGCGAGCGTGAAGGCGGCGAAGACAACGCTGCCGCCAAGAATCCACCAGTTGGGCTTCGTCGATTCGGCTCGAGCGAACACTAGGCTTGCAATGTATGCGTCGTCGAGGCCTTGTTGGCGCAAGCGCCTAGCCCGGCGCCGGCGCAGGAGGGCGGCGAGCACGACACCGCCGACGGAGATGGCGGGGATCGCCAGGGCGAGCAGGTAGACGTTGGCGTACACAGCAGTCTTGGCGGCCTCCGACATCTGCTCGACGTTCGCGAACATGATGATGTTGAGGGCTGCAACGAGGACGAAGCCGCCGATGATGGCCACCCGGCCGAAGGTCTGCATCGTCGTGTGCATAGCCTTGACGTGAGCCTCGGGGTAGGCATCGCCGCGCTCGTCGACGGCGGGAACCGCCTCCACCGTCATGGCGTCGGCGACTACGTCCTGAACGACATAGCCGACGGGGGCGAGAAGCGAGCTCACGACGAACCAGGCCTCGGCGCTCATCAGCCCTGTCATGACGGGCGTGTGGGCGATCAAGCCGTACATGATGGCCATGCTGAGGGCGATGAGCGCGGCGCCGAGGTAGACGAGGAGGTCCTTCCAGCGCCAGAGGAGGTCGACCAGATGGCCAAGCGGCATCTTGAGCGCCCACGGCAATCCGGCCCAGAACGTCAACCCGGCGAGGAAGGACGCGGAGAGCCCGAGATGCTCCTTGACGAAGAACGCACCAACGATCGCTGTAAGCCCGGACACGCCGGCCGCCAGATAGACCATCAAGGGTGGCAGGAAGGACCAGCGCCATTGCCGGGCGAGATCGACAAATGTTGCCTGCAGCCAAGCCTCAAGCGCCTGACGCAGCGGAGGGCGCGCCGCGCTCGCAGCCAAGGTTTCGCCGGAGGCCGTCATCGCGTCCGTCTCCTGTGCATTGCGACACGCGCTCCCTGACGAAGCCGCGCGGCCCGCCGACAACCGATCGTCGAAGAGAGGAGCGGTCCTTGACGTTGATCAACCGCCGGCAGCCACAACCAGGCATGTTTGCCCAGGACGCAGAGGCGGTCGGCCGATGAC
>JBAPMW010000834.1:0-3492 GCA_049278815.1 Hyphomicrobiaceae bacterium | reverse complement strand
GACCAAGAGCGAGTTCGTGTTTCCCGCGCGGGGGAAGCCCGAGCAATCGTATACCGGCTATTCAAAGGGTAAGCGGGAGCTTGATGCCGCCTTCAACAAGAAGCGCCGCGAGGAGGCAATCGCCAAGGGAGAGGCACCCGAGGATATCGAGGACCTGGACTGGACGCTGCACGATCTGCGCCGCACGGCCGCCACGCGCATGGCCGAGCTCGGCATCCTCCCGCATGTCGTCGAGCGCGTGCTCAACCATGTCTCCGGCACCTTCGGGCGCGTTGCTGGCATCTACAATCGCTTCCAGTATGTCGACGAGATGCGCGATGCGTTGACGACGTGGGAGAGCCATGTGCTCGGTCTTGTCGGTGTGAAGCTCAGCCAAACCGCCTGAATGGACCAGTGCCATACCTCCTTCGGCGCGCCGCTGAAGTTTTCGGCGCTGCAGCGAGTTCGTCAGCTTTCGGGGGCGCTTGACTCGTGCCCGGCCTAGCGGCGGCACTCCTGAAGATGACCCGGAACAGAACTCGGGCCTACGCGGCGACGTTGACGTGTGCACCCTGCCTCAGCCACTCTTAGGTCACGTCGCTCAAAGCGGGGAGATCGAGAGAACGTATCGCGAGGTCGTAGCCGTGGAGCACTTTCTTGAGAGAATCGCGAACACTGCAGGATGCTCGCTTCTTCCTCCCAAGGGGATGCCAACCTTGGGAGCCAAGTACCGATTGCCTAACGACCTTAATCGGTTCTACGAGCTGTGTGGGGGTGCGATGCTATTCCAGCAGAAGGACTATCACGCACTGATAGTGCCACCCGATCAGGTTGTTCCAGCCAATCCAGTCATCGTCGGGCAAGAATATGCGGATGATATAACAGCCTCTTGGCACATCATCGCTGATGACGGAAACGGAGACTATCTGACTATTGATCTTCATCCCGAACGTCTTGGCCGCTGCTATGACAGTTTCCATGAGACACATGGACTGGTCGGCGATTGCCCAATAATCGCACGTTCGTTTTCGGAACTTCTTCACCGATTGCACGAAAATGCCGGCGCGCATTGGTACTGGCTGAGGCCGGGTTTTGTCCCGATTGGTGACGCCTACGACGATGCCTGAGAAGGCTGTTGGTACAGGTGCTCGCTTGGAAGCAACTCCTTTGATGCAAGGAGAATCAGCAACGGCAGTTCTTGGCACCTTTGCCCCGTGGCGTCGGCCTTCCGAGATGGTCGGCTATGCAGGGGTCAACCAGTCGAACTGATCAGGCGACTGATCACGAAGTGTTGAAGAGGTCCGCTTAATGAGGGTGCTCCTGTCGTGGCCTTCGGCAGCCCCGAGCGGCAAGGTTTGACCCTAACCGGACTCAATGCCAGTTGGCAAACTGATCGGCACCCATCACGCGATGGGTGGCGCGGAATGACGGCACAAGGCCAGTCCCTGTGTCTCAGCCACTGAAAGAGATGCGCAGAGCGGCGAAGATGCCAGCGCTGGCAAGCGCGTAACAGGTCAGTTGCGTTGCCACCACCGCAGAAATCCTCGCCCAGTCGGAATGGACGTAATCCTCTATCAGCACTCGGAGACCGAGCGACATGTGATGGAAGAGTGCGATCAGCAGCAGCACCATCAACACGGTAACGAACGGCGCTCTAAGCCACAAAATGAACGTCGCATAGTCGCTGCCGGCAAACGCGATCAGTGACGCCACGAACCACAGCGTCAGCGGGATCAGCGCCACCGCTGTCACACGCTGCATCCACCAGCCCTCGACACCGTCCTTCGCTGAGCCAAGCCATTGGGCGCGTTTCAGGGGAGAACGCATGGATGGCCGTGCCATCGTCTCACCCCCTCACGATAAAGCTGGCGATCCAGGTCGCCACAGTCAGCACCGTGCTCGCCGCTACCACCGTCCAGCCAGAGGCATAGATTACTCGCAGCTCAAAGCCGTGACCAGCATCCCAGAAAAGGTGCCGGATGCCGTTGCAAAGATGAAAGAAGAAGGAGAACGTCCAGCCGAACAATAGGAGGAGCCCGAGCCACGATTTGAGAAAACCCTGCACGATTGAATACGCCTGTGGCCCCGCCGCCGCCGCGATTAACCAGGAGATCAGCAGCAGTGAACCGACGCTCAAAGCGATGCCAGTGACGCGATGGCTGATCGAAAGGACCGAGGTGAGTTGTGGCCTGTAAATCTGGATGTCAGGAGAGAGCGGCCGCTTGTCGTGTGCCATCAAAGTTAACTTCTCCGTTGGACGATCATTTTCTTGATTGAGGCGATCGCCTTGCCGGGGTTCAGCTGTTTCGGGCAGGTCCGGGTGCAGTTAAGGATCGTGTGGCAGCGATAGAGCCGGAACGGGTCTTCGAGCTTGTCGAGCCGTTCGCCTGTCGCCTCGTCACGGCTGTCGGCCAACCAGCGATAGGCCTGGAGAAGCACGGCTGGCCCGAGGAAGCGATCGCCGTTCCACCAATGGCTCGGGCATCCCGACGTGCAGCAAAAGCAGAGGATGCACTCCGTGTGCGGGTCGAGTTTGCTTCGATCTTCGGGCGACTGGAGTCGCTCCTTCTCTGGCGCAGGCGTGGTCGTCTGAAGCCAAGGCTCGATAAACGCATACTGGGCGAAGAGATGCGTCGTGTCAGGCACCAGATCCTTGATGACCCTGAGATGATTAAGTGGATAGATCGTGGATGGCTCCCCCGTGTCCGATATGAACCGCGTGCAGGCCAGCCAGTTTGTGCCGTCGATGTTCATGGAACAGGAGCCGCAGACGCCCTCACGACAGGAGCGGCGGAAGGTGAGCGTCGAATCTACCTCGTTCTTGATCTTGATAAGCGCGTCCAGGACCATCGGCCCGCAGGCGTCGAGATCAACCTCATAGGTATCGATCCGCGGGTTCTGGCCAGAGTCTGGATCGTAACGATAAATCTCGAACCTCTTTACGCGCGTTGCGCCAGCCGGGGCAGGCCAAGTCTTTCCGCGCTCGAGGCGCGACTTGGATGACACATTGAAATTCCTAGGCAGCGGAAACCGCTTCAGCACGGTTACGCCTGGAACTTGATCTGAGGATCGAATCAGCAACTTGTGTTGGGTCCTCCCAGGCCTCTTGTGTCCACCAAAAGCTGCAGCGGCACGCGGCCCTCAAGGCCGCACCCTGCTTCGGGCTGCTCGACGCGTCGTGCCCGATCTGCTGCGACAGGCACTATAGTCGATCCAAGAGCGTAACACTTGCTCTGGCTTCGCACCTAGAAGGAACCGTCCTCATGCCTGATCAGAAATTGGAACCTTCCGACGCTTTGCAGCTCCGCCAGAAGGCCCTATCGAGGTGGGACAATGAGGGCGGTGCGGGACCTCGGGGTCCGCAAGCGAGCTCAATGCTAGGCGGTGTTGAAGCTGACATCCCCCCGCTGACCAACACCGAGTTGGTGCAACTCCGTGTTCGCGTGATCGCATTGGAAAACCTGATGATCTCGATTCTCGCAGAAGCGACCGATCGTCAGCTCGAACTAGTTC
>JBAPMW010000833.1:0-2341 GCA_049278815.1 Hyphomicrobiaceae bacterium | reverse complement strand
GGATGGAGCGGCCCCGGCGCCGGCGGCAGGGCGGAGGGAGCGATGTCGCCGGGGCAGGGCGCGTCCTGCACGTCGGTGGGCAGGCTGAGCACCACCGTCTGGCGGTCGCGCAGTGGCCTCACCACCGCCCGGAGCATGTCGTCCCGCGCCGAGGCCGGGGTGTGGATGCGCTCGGACGCAGCCCCCACCGAGCGCACCATCTCGGCCTGCTCGATATGGAAGTTCGACCTGACCGCGCCCACCGGCACGTCGCCGGCCAGCACCAGTAGCGGCGTGCGGCTCTTGGCGGCCTCGGCGATGCCGGTCAGCGCGTTGGTGAGCCCCGGCCCGGAATGCACGCTGACCAGCGTCAGCTCCTGTGTCGCCTTGGCGTAGGCGTCGGCCATGCTGGCGGCGTTGCCCTCGTGCCGCGCCGAGATCAGCTCCACGCCGTTCTCGACCAGGGCGTGCGAGATCTTGAAGTTGGCGGTGCCCAGCAGGCCGAAGCAGCGCCGGGCACCGTAGGCTGCGAGGTCGCGGGCCAGGACAGCGGCAACAGTGGGATCTTGCTTCATGCGAGTCATGCGAGTCATCCAACGAGCGCGTTCGGCAGCCACGTGGCGACGGCGGGGAACAGGAGCAGCAGGGCCAGCAGCAGCAGGCTCATGATCACATAGGGCGTCACCGCCCGGAAGATGTGCATCATCGTCACCTCGGGGGGCGCGACGCCGCGCATGGTCATGAGGAGGAGCCCGTGCGGCGGCAGGAGGAGGCCCAGCTGCATGCAGATCAGGAACAGGATGCCGAACCAGATCGGGTCGATGGCAAGCCGCGCCACGATGGGCATGAAGACCGGCAGTGTGATCAGCATCATGCTCACCTGGTCGATGAAGACGCCGAGGAAGATGAGGATCAGCATCATCAAGGCCACCACGGCCAGCACCGACAGGCCCTGCCCCAGGAGGGCCGCGACCATGCCGTCGCTGGCACCGGAGAAGCTGAGGATCTGCGAGAACGTCGTGGCGCCCAGAATGATGAACATGATCATGCCGGAAATGGCCGTCGCCCCCTTGAGCGACTTCATCAAGGCCTTCAGCGTCAGCACCCGGTAGATGGCGGCCACGGCCATGGTCGCCAGCGCGCCCAGCGCCGCCGACTCGGTGGGCGTGGCGAAGCCGCCCGACATCGCGCCCACCACCACGGCGAAGATCGCAACCAGCGGCACCACGTAGAGCAGCAGCAGGCGCCACGCCTCCCAGCCGGACCGCTCGGCGACCGGCGTGGGTGGCGCAAGCTGGGGCGTCATCCCGGCGCGCACCACGATGTAGGCGACGAACGCCACCGACAGGATCAGGCCCGGCAAGACGCCGCCGATCAGCAGCTTGGAGATGGAAATGCCCGAAAGGCTGCCGAGCAGCACGGTCAGCGCCGACGGCGGGATCAGCATGTCGACCGCGCCGATCGCCATGATGGGGCCCGTGGCCATGGTCGGGTGATAGCCGCGCGCCAGCATGACGGGCAGCATCAGCGAGCCCAGCATGGCTGTCGTGGCGATGGTCGAGCCGGAGACGGCGGAGAACACCGTGCCCGCCACCACGGCGACCACGGCAAGGCGCCCCGGCACCTGGCGGATGAGGCGCTCGACGCCGTCGATGACCTTGATGGCAAGGCCGGTGTGGAACAGGATCTCGCCCATCAGCACGAACAGCGGGATCGGCGTCAGCGACAGGTTCATGACCGACGCCACGCTGTTGCGCACCACCTGCGCAAGCCCCGCGTCGCCGCCAAGAAACAGCAGCGCACCGACGATGTTGATGGCGACGAACGACAGCGCCACGGGCATGCCGAGCAGCAGCAGCGCGGTGGAGCCACCGAGCAGCAGCAGCGCCGCCATCTGCCAGGTCATGGCCGCCTGCCCCTGCCCAGAGCGCCGCCCGGAGTCCCCTCCCCCTTGTGGGGAGGGGTCAGGGGTGGCCCCGATCTTCGATGTTCAGCAATCCCCCCTACCCTGCCTGTCCCCCACATTTTGGGGGCGCGCCTCCGGCGCGATTGGGGAGGGGACGCTGCGGCGAGGTTGTACGCTGGCGCGCCTTCCACTCGATGTGGATCATGCCGGCACCTATCCGCGGAAAGGCGCGTCGTTGCGCCCTTTGCAGAGCACTCGACGAGGATGGCGTGGGGAAGCGAGAGCCACAGCGTCCCCCCTCCCCTTGATGGGGAGGGGTCGGGGGTGGGGTGAAGGCGCAGGGAAATGGCAAGTGCCGTGGCACGCCGACGCCGCACGCGTCCGACGGTTGAGACGGTTGAGAGGCCGGAGTGAAAGGGAGAGGCATGACCGCGTTGGTTCCCCCCACCCCTAGCC
>JBAPMW010000832.1:0-12047 GCA_049278815.1 Hyphomicrobiaceae bacterium | reverse complement strand
ACATCGAGGAGGTGGCGGAGGCGAAGTCCGCCACGATCCGCCGTCGGCTGATGGACCCGGGGGAGGCGGCGACGCCGGGGGGCTTCGCCCCGATGCTGGCAGGACTCGGGGTTGACGCCCACGCGCTGCAAATCGCCGATGTGCTCGCGCGCCTCTACCGCGCCTTCGGCGAAACGGACGCCGAGCTCATCGAGATCAACCCGCTGGCGCTGCTGGCCGACGGCCGCGCGGTGGCGCTCGACTGCAAGTACGTGCTCGACGACGCGGCGGCCTACCGGCAGGACGAGCTGGCAAGGCTCGGCACGCCCGGCGCCATGACCGAGCTTGAGCGCCGCGGCGCCGCCCTCGGGCTCAAGTTCATCGAGCTCGACGGCAACGTCGGCGTGCTCGCCAACGGCGCGGGCCTCACCATGACCACCATGGACACGATCCGGCATCTTGGGGGCCGGCCAGCGAACTTCCTGGAAATCGGTGGCGAGGCCTACACCAGGTCCGAGGCGGCGCTGGAGCTGGTGCTCTCCAACCCAGGCGTCAAGGCGCTGGTCGTCAACTTCTGCGGGGCGTTCGCGCGCACCGACGTGATGGCCGAGGGCGTCCTGAAGGCCTGGGCCAAGCTCAAGCCGAAGCAGCCGGTGTTCTTCTCCATCCACGGCACCGGCGAGGCGGAGGCGGTGGCGCTCGTGCGCCGGGAGCTGGGCATCGAGCCCTACGACCTCATGGAGGACGCCATCCTGGCGGCGGTGAAGGCGGCCCAATGATCGTTCGTCGCAAAGACCGCGTGATCGTGCTCGGCATCACCGGCAAGCAGGGCACGTTCTGGACCGAGCGGATGCTGGCCTACGGCACCAACGTGGTGGGCGGCGTCAATCCCAAACGGGCCGGCGAGACGCATGTCGGCGTGCCGATCTTCGCCGGTGCCGCCGAGGCTGCCGCCAGGGTCGGCGGGGACGTCGCCGTCCTGTTCATTCCGCCGCCGATGGCGAAAGATGCGGCCGTGTCGGCGGCGGCGGCCGGCATCAGGCTGCTGGTGGTGCTGACCGAGCACATCCCCGCGCACGACGTGCTGGCGATCGATGCCGCCGCCCGGCGGCACGGCACGCGCATCGTCGGGCCCAATACGGCGGGACTGGTGACGCCCGGGGAGTGCTTTGTCGGCATCATGCCGGCGTTCGTCCCGAGCGTGTTCAGGCCGGGCCGGGTCGGCGTCATCTCGCGCAGCGGCAGCCTCGGTACGCTCGTCTGCCTCAATCTGACCCGGGCCGGGTTTGGACAGTCCGCGTTCATCGGCATCGGCGGCGATCCTATGGTGGGCACATCCACGCGCGATGCGCTGGAGGCGCTGGACCGGGACCCCGGCACCGACGCGGCGGTGATCGTCGGCGAGATCGGCGGCAGCATGGAGGAGGAGGCCGCCGACTACGCCAAGGGCATGCGCAAGCCGGTGGTTGCGTTCATCGCCGGCCGGGCAGCCCCGCCCGGCAAGAGGATGGGTCACGCCGGGGCGATCGTGACAGGCAGCCGCGGCAGCTATGCAAGCAAGCGGAACGCGCTCGAAAGCGCGGGCGTTGCAGTCGCCGATACACCGTCAGAGATTCCTGAATTGGTCGGCAGACGTCTCGCCGCCGCCGGCCTTCCGTAACCAGCGCTTTCCAACTCGACTTCTGAAGGGCAATCCTCACGGCGAGCGGCACATCCCGGCATGGCGGACCCCTGCGTGAGGGCTGGAGCGCTTGGCGGTGCGCTGGCGGCCTTGGCGGTGGGGCACGTCGACCCCGAGACGATCTACTGGACCACCTCGGGCGAGTTCGTGTTCATCGCCATCCTCGGTGGCACCCAGAGCATCCTGGTGCCGTTCCCGGCGGCCGCCATCTGCGCCTTGCCATACGCATCGGCAAGGGCGCCGCCGATCAAGGTCAGGGCAGCGAGCGCCAGCACGTAGCCGTTCACGACCCACTGCACCGAAGCCAAGTCGGCGCCGAGCGCGGCCTTGAGCTTCGGCAGCGCTACAGTCAGCGCGGAGCCGTCGATGAAGGCCATCGATGATGCGAGCACGCACGCAATCAGCACCATGCGGCGGCGCGCCGGTGTGATCTCGCGTCCGAGCTCGCGTGGACACGGCTCCGCAGTTATCAGGCCACGATTGCAGGGCTCCGCAAAGGGCTGGGCCATGGCCCTCCTCACATATTCGTCAGCGACTGTGCGACAGATCAGGATGCCCGATGAGGGGGCACGCAAGTGTGGCAGCGTCGTTCTCCGTCCCCAGTGCGTGGGCCGCAAGCCCGTCCTTGACCCAGCGCTGACGAAGTTGCCTTGCCGGAAACGGACTTTTGAGGGCCGACGCCCAAGGATCGCCGATCGGGGCCGCAGAGTGACGTTGCCGTCCGCGCTCTTCTCCGTCTTGTCGAGGCCGTAGGGGGTTGATCTCTCCACCTCCACGCCTGATCTCACCAGGGCTGGCAGTCGCGAGAGAGCGACCATCCTCGTTGGCCTGTACAGGAGGATCTCATGAATGACGCCCCCCTCACTTGGCCGGATCTGCCCTTTGCTGAGTGGCACGAAACAGCCTCAACCCTGCAGCTCTGGACGCAGATCGTGGGCAAGGTCCGGCTCACGCTGACGCCATGGCTCAACCATGGTTGGCAGGTCCCACTTTACGTTACCGCGCGTGGCCTTGGCACGTCACCGATACCCTTCGGCAGTGAGGTGCTCGAGATCGAGCTCGACTTCATCGGTCATCGCCTCGTTGCCCGCACCAGCCGGGGCGACGACCGGACGCTGTCGCTCGAACCGCAGACGGTTGCCGATTTCCATTCTCGGGTCATCGACCTCCTCAGTGGCCTCGGCGTGTCGGTGACCATCAACGAGACGCCGAACGAGGTCCCTCACCCAATCCGCTTTTCGCAGGACCGTATGCATGCAACCTACGACGCGGCGGCTGCCCATCGCTTCTGGCGCTCGCTTATCCAGGTCGATCGCATCTTCAAGCTCTTCCGAACCGGTTTCCTGGGTAAGGCCAGCCCCGTTCATTTCTTCTGGGGCAGCTTCGACCTCGCGGTGACCCGCTTCTCTGGACGGACAGCCGCGCTCCATCCCGGCGGCGTGCCCGGGCTGCCTGACACGGTGACGCGCGAAGCCTACTCGCACGAGGTGAGCAGCGCCGGATTCTGGCCGGGCAACGAGGCCTTTCCGCAGGCGGCATTCTACTCCTATGCTTATCCCGAGCCGGCGGGCTTTCGAGACCGGCGGGTAACGCCGGGCGCCTACTTTGACGCGAAGTTGGGCGAATTCGTTCTGCCGTACGACACGGTCCGTGCGGCCGCGAATCCCGATGCTTTGCTGCTTGATTTCCTATTCACGACATATGCGGCCGCGGCCGAGGCCGGGCACTGGGACCGCGCGGCGCTGGAATGCCCGCTGGGCGTTCCAGCACTGGTGCGCCGGCTCTAGCGCTCTCACCGGCGCGTTCGTGTGAAGGGTTTTGGATGCCGGCCCATCGCAACGGGGCGGCTGGCACCGAGCCGACGCTCGGAAAGCCTTCACATCAGGTGACGCGCGGCTCGCGCAATGTGCCGGCGCGCCGAACCTCACGACGCGGTGGCCTTGCGCCCGCTGGTGCGCTAACCTGCGCAGACGCCGGAGGAGCACACCATGCCACATGCGTCTGACGACGGTCCCGCCATCAGAGCCTACTGGCAGCCCGGCTGCACCAGCTGCCTCAGGATGAAGGAGTTCCTCGCCAAGCACGGCGTGCCGTTCGTGTCCGTCAACGTGCTGGAGGACAAGGACGCCTTTGCCGAGCTGGCGGCGCTGGGCGTGCGCTCCGTGCCGATCGTGCGCCGCGGCAGCGACTGGGCCAACGGGCAGGTGCTGCGCGACGTGGCGCGCGTCGCCGGCATCCCCTGGGGCGGCGCGCAGATGCTGCCGCCGGACCAACTCGCGGCGCGGCTGGTGACCATCCAGCAGGCAGCGCAGCGCCTATTCGCGCAGTTCCCTGACGACAAGCTCGGCCAGATGCTGCCGCACCGGCCGCGCAGCTACGCCCAGCTCGCCTACCACACGTTCAACATCGCCGATGCCTTCCTGGAGCACGAGGTGCAGGGCCTGCCCCTTAAGGAGGGCGTCTACGGGCGCGTGCCGCCGCCCGAGATGGACAGCAAGGCCAAGATCCTCGCCTACGGCGCCGACGTGCTGGTACGCTTCCAGGCTTGGTGGAGCGGCCCTGGCCAAGCCGCCGATTTCGCGCGCAAGGCGAGCGTCTACTATGGCGACGTAACGCTGCACGAGTTCCTGGAGCGCACGACGTGGCACTCGGGCCAGCACGTGCGCCAGATCATGATGGTGCTCGGCATGCTAGGCATCGTGCCCGACGGGCCGATCGGGCACGAGACCTTCGTGGGCCTGCCCATGCCGGACAAGGTCTGGGACGACGAGCAACCCGCGACTTCCGCCTGATCGCCTCCGATCCGCCTGAGAGCGGATTTGCCGGGTCGATGCAGAAGTCGATTATGCAGCGCAATGCAGGGTGCAGCGCGACGGGCTCGGGGTGTGCGAAAATCGGGCAGCCGTGTCTCGGCCTTCGCAGCGACAGCTCAGGTGCTTGACATGGCGCAACCCCTCGTCGCGTTCGCTTTCATCAGGAACCGGTGGCATGCAGCACGGCGCGCACGGCCCGCTTCCAACCGGCATACTTGCGCTCGCGCTCGCCCGCGGCCAGCATCGGTGTGAAGGCGCGGTCGAGCTTCCAGAGCCTGGCGAAGCCCTTCGCATCGGGCCAGACGCCGGCCTTGTGGCCGGCGAGCCAGGCCGCGCCCAAGGCTGTGGTCTCCTGCACCACCGGCCGCTCCACCGGGGCATCGAGCATGTCGGCAAGGCGTTGCATGGTCCAGTCGCTCGCCACCATGCCGCCGTCGACCCGCAGCACCGACTTGAATGCAGAATGGGCGGACACCGCCCAGTCGTCGCGCATGGCCTCCAGCAGGTCGCGGGTCTGGTAGCAGACGGACTCCAGGGCGGCGCGGGCGACCTCCTTGGGTCCGGTCGCGCGGGTCAACCCGAGCAGCGCGCCGCGGGCCTCGGGCTGCCAGTAGGGCGCGCCCAGGCCGACGAAGGCCGGCACCAGGTAGACATCATCCTGCTGGGCATCGGCCTCGGCCGCCAGCGCCCCGCTTTCAGGCGCCGAGGCGATGATCTTGAGGCCGTCGCGCAGCCATTGCACCGCGGCGCCGGCGATGAAGATCGAGCCTTCGAGCGCATAGGTGCGCTTGCCGTCGAGTTGGTAGGCGATGGTGGTGAGCAGCCTGTTCCTCGATGCCACCGGCTCATCCCCGGTGTTGAGAACCGCGAAGCAGCCGGTGCCGTAGGTGGACTTAACCATGCCGGGCGCGAAGCAGGCCTGGCCGATGGTGGCCGCCTGCTGATCGCCGGCCACGCCCAGGATCGGGAGGGCGGCGCCGAGGATCGACGGGTCCGTGGTGCTGTAGCTGGCGTTGGAATCGCGCACCTCGGGCAGGATGACGCGTGGGATGCCGAACAGCTTGAGGAGATCGGCGTCCCAGTCGCCCTTGCCGATGTCGTAGAGCAGCGTGCGCGAGGCGTTGGTGGCGTCGGTGGCATGCACCCGGCCGCCGGTGAGCCGCCAGATGAGGAATGCATCGACCGTGCCGAAGGCGAGATGCCCGGCCTCGGCGAGCTGCCGCGCGCCCTCCACGCGGTCGAGCAGCCAGGCGATCTTGGTGGCCGAGAAATACGGGTCGAGGAGCAGGCCTGTTTTGGCCGTGACCATGGACTCGTGCCCTTCGTCCTTCAGGCGGCGGCACAAGTCGGAGGTGCGGCGGTCCTGCCAGACAATCGCGCGGTGGATCGGCCTGGAGGTGCGTTTGTCCCAGAGCAGGCAAGTCTCGCGCTGGTTGGTGATGCCGACAGCGGCGATGTCGCTTGGCCCCAGGCCCGCGGCTGCAATGGCCTGGCGGGCGGTCTCCAGCGTGGTGCGCCAGATGTCGTCGGGGTCGTGCTCGACCCAGCCGGAGGCGGGATAATGCTGGGCGAACTCGCGCTGGGCGAGGCCCTTGATGCTCAAGTCGGCGGCGAATACGATGGCGCGGCTCGACGTGGTGCCCTGGTCCAGCGCAAGTACAAGGCCTGAGCTATTCACGGGTCTCCTCCCTGGCCCTTCCGCGGGGCTCTCCGTTGTGGCGCCGAACCCTAGACGGCGGCGCAGTGTGGCGACAATGCTCATTGAGCGCCACCACTCCTAGACCCAGCGAAAGACCGCAAGCGCGTACACGAGCGAGACGGCGAGGGCGCCCCAAAGGGGCGTACCGAGAAAGGCAAGCCAACCGAGGTGGATGAAGGCGCTGCCGAGCAGCGAGATGAACAGCCGGTCGCCGCGGGTCGTCTCGATGGCGAGGATCCCGCGCCGCGGCGCCCCACCGGGTGAGCGCAGCTCCCATATGGTCATAGCCGCCAGCATGAGCGCAATTGAGATGAAGAAGGTGGCAGTCTCCCAAGTCCATGCCATCCATGAGAGGCCCATCGCCGTTCTCCTTAACGTAGGTTGGGTCAAGCGAAGCGCAGACCCAACACATTAGCGACCGCCTCGCCCTTGAATGTGTTGGGTCTCCCCCCGGCTTTCGCCGGGGTCGACCCAACCTACACCCGCCCCAGGGCGAAGCCCTTGGCGATGTAGTTGCGCACGAAATAGATGACGATCGCGCCCGGTATGATGGTCAGCGTGCCGGCCGCAGCGAGCAAGCCCAGCTCGTAGCCCGAGATGCTGACGGTGCGCGTCATGGTTGCCGCGATCGGCTTGGCGGCCACCGAGGTGAGCGTCTTGGCGAGCAGCAGCTCGACCCAGGAGAACATGAAGCAGAAGAAGGCCGCCACGCCCACGCCGGGGGCGATCACCGGCAGGAAGATGCGCAGGAAGAAGCGCCAGAACCCGTAGCCGTCGAGATAGGCGGTGTCGTCCAGCTGCCGCGGCACCCCCGACATGAAGCCCTCCAGTATCCAGATGGCGAGCGGGATGTTGAACAGGCAGTGCGCCAGCGCCACGGCGAGATGCGTGTCGAACAGCCCCATGGCCGAGTACAGCTGGAGGAACGGCAGCGCGAACACCGCCGCGGGCGCCATGCGGTTGGTCAACAGCCAGAAGAACAGGTGCTTGTCCCCGAGGAAGCGGTAGCGCGAGAAGGCGTAGGCCGCGGGCAGCGCCACCGTGATCGAGATCACGGTATTGATCGCAACGTAGATGAGGGAGTTGATGTAGCCGCCGTACCAGGTCGGGTCGGCGAAGATCTTGGCGTAGTTCTCCAGCGTGAACCGGCTCGGCCACAGCGTGAAGCCGCCGAGGATCTCGTTGGTGGTCTTGAACGACATGCTGATGAGCCAATAGATCGGCAGCAGCAGGAAGACGATGTAGAGGGCGGGCACCAGCCAGCGCAGCTTGCTCAACAGGGGGCGGGGTCGGCTCATCTTGCTTCCTCACCGCGAGTGATGACCGTGTAGAAGATCCACGACAGCAAAAGGATAATCAGAAAATAGATGAGCGACATGGCGGCCGCCGGCCCCAGGTCGAACTGACCGAGCGCGATCTTCACGAGATCGATCGAGAGCAACGTCGTGGCGTTGCCAGGACCGCCGCCGGTGAGGGCCAGCACCTCGGTGTAGATGTTGAAGCTGTCCATGAAACGCAGCAGGACAGCGATGGTGAGCACCCGCCGCATCTTCGGCAGCTGCACGTAGCGGAAGATCGCCCAACCGGACGCGCCGTCGATGCGCGCCGCCTGGTAGTAGGCGTCCGGAATGGCGCTGAGCCCCGCATAGGCGAGCAGCACTACCAGGGACGTCCAATGCCACACGTCCATGGCGACCATGGTCGCCCAGGCCGCCAGCGGCTGCTGGGTGTAGTTGTAGTCGATGCCAAGCGCCTTCAGCGACCAGCCGAGCAGGCCGACATCGGGCAGCGCGAAGATGTTCCACATGGCTCCGACCACGTTCCACGGGATCAGCAGCGGCAGCGCCATCAGCACCAGGCACACCGACACCCACGGGCCGCGGCGCGGCATGGCGAGCGCGATCGCCACCCCGAGCGGGATCTCGATGGCCAGAATGATGGCGCAGAAGATCAGCTGGCGGGCAAGCGCAGCGTGGAAGCGCTCCGAGTGCAGCACCTCCTCGAACCACTTCACGCCCTCGAAGAAGAACAGGTTGTTGCCGAAGGTCTCCTGCACCGAGTAGTTCACAACCGCCATCAGCGGGATGACGGCGTTGAGCGCAACCAGCACCAACGCCGGCAGGACGAGCAGCCACCCCTTCTGGTTATGGATCTTGGCGTCCATGGCAGGGCTCACTCCACCAGCCGGTCGTCGGCATAGAGCCGCGTGTAAGCGGGATTGAACCGGACGAAGGCGTTGGAGCTGGGGATCGGGACGCCATCGTCCGCCAGCAGCTTGATGCGGCTCTCTTCCAGCCGGGCCTCGACGATGCGATAGCGGCCGGCGTCGCTCACTCTGACGATGCCGACCGGAAGGCCCGACTCCGCAAGTGTCACGAATTCCGGGCGAACGCCGATCTCCAGGCGCTTGGCGTCGAGGGCTCGCGTCGGTGGATTCTCGATCTCAACGCGCTCAGCCCCAATAAACGCCGCCCCGTTCTCCAGGCGGCATGGCAGCACGTTCATGCCGGGAGAGCCGATGAAGTGGCCGACGAACGTGTGCCGCGGGCGGTCGAACAGCTCCACCGGCGAGCCCGTCTGGACCACCATGCCGGCGTGCATCACCACCACCTTGTCGGCGAATGTGAGCGCCTCGGTCTGGTCGTGGGTGACGTAGATCATGGTGCGGCCGGTGCGCTGGTGCAGCTCCTTGAGCTTGGAGCGCAGCTGCCACTTCACGTGCGGGTCGATGACGGTGAGCGGCTCGTCGAACATGATGACATTGACGTCGGAGCGAACGAGCCCGCGCCCGAGCGAGATCTTCTGCTTGGCGTCTGCCGTAAGCCCCGATGCGCGCCGCTCCAGTGCGGTCTCCAGATCGAGCATGCGGGCGATCTCGCGCACCGCCCGGTCGATCTCAGCCGGGGGCAAGCCTCGGTTGCGCAGCGGGAACGCCAGGTTGGCGTAGACCGTCATGGTGTCGTAGACGACAGGGAACTGGAACACCTGGGCGATATGGCGCCGGTCGGTTGGCACGTTGGTGAGGTCGGCGTCGTCGAACAGGACCTTGCCTTCCGTGGGCCGCACCAGCCCGGAGATGATGTTGAGGAGCGTGGTCTTGCCGCAGCCGGACGGCCCCAGCAGGGCGTAGGCGCCGCCATCGGACCACACCAGGTTGACGCCCTTCAGCGCCCAATCCTCGGGGCCGCGAGACCTCGCAGCATAGATGTGCCCGATGTTGTCGAGGGTGATGGTCGCCATCAGCTCACCGGGGGGATTCCCTCTCCCCGCTCTTGCGGGGAGAGGGCTAGGGTGAGGGGCAGGAGCAGGCGATGCCCTCCCAGGGACACGTCCCTGGTCCCGCCCCTCTCCCGGAGAGGTTCGAGCCCCTTGCTGCCCCCCTCCCGGCCTTCGCCGGGGCCGACCCTCTCCCCCCGCTGTCGGAGCGCGAGGCGAGGTCGGCGTTGCGCGGCGAGAGGGAGACCGGCGTCCCGGCTCATGACGCGACCAGCTTTCCATCGGCATCGAAGTACATGCACTGGCCGACGTCCATGTAGAACGTCGCCGTCTCGCCGACCTGCATGGCATGCACGCCGTGCGATTGCGAGGTCCAGCTGAGCTCGCCATGCGCGAAGTGGATGACGCTCTCTGCCCCGCTGAGCTCGGTGATCAGCACTTTGCCTCCGATCTCCACCGCGGCCTTGCCGTTCCGCACCGGGCTGACCCAATGCGGCCGGATGCCCAGGGTGTAGCGACCGTCGGGAAGATGCTGCATGCCGGTCTTGGGCGTCCACCCCACGCCGCTGCTGAGCACGATCCTGCCGCCGTCCTTCACCACCGAGGCGGTGTTGATCGGCGGGTTGGAGAGCACCCTTGCTGTCCGCAGGTCGGCGGGGCGCCGGTAAACCTCGGCCGTCGGGCCAAACTGGGTGATGCGGCCCTCGTGCAGCGCTGCGGTGTGGCCGCCGAGCAGCAGCGCCTCCATCGGGTCGGTGGTGGCGAAGACGACCGTCGAGCGCCGGTCGGCAAACAGCTTCGGCAGCTCGTCGCGCAGCTCCTCCCTGAGCTTGAAGTCGAGGTTGGCGAGCGGCTCGTCGAGCAGGACCAGATCGGCGTCCTTGACGAGGGCGCGCGCGAGCGCCGTGCGCTGCTGCTGGCCGCCCGACAGCTCGCCCGGGCGCCGGTCGAGCAGCGGCTTCAGGTGTAAGAGCTCGGCGACGCGGTGCACGCGCCCGTCGATAGCCGCGCGCGGCAGGCGCGCCACCCGCAGCGGCGAGGCGATGTTCTCGAAGACCGTGAGGTTGGGGTAGTTGATGAACTGCTGGTAGACCATCGAGACATTGCGCTTGCGCACGGGCACAGCCGTTACGTCACGACCGTCGAACCACACCGCGCCGGCAGTCGGCCGGTCGAGGCCGGCCATCAGCTGCATGAGCGTGGTCTTGCCGGCGAGTGTGGGCCCGAGCAGGATGTTGAACCCCGTCGCCGCGAGCTTGAGGCTCACCTCGTGAATGTGCGTCTCGGCGCCGACGCGCTTGACGACGTTTCTCAGCTCGAGGCTCACGGGCAGGGTCCCAGCATGGAATATGGGGTCAGACCCGCAGGGTCTGACCCCATGCACTCGCTAAGCGCTCAGCTCTTCCAGCGCTTGATGAGCTCGTCGTAGTCGACGGTCTCGCCCTTGCCGCGCTCGTCGCCAAGCTTGGCCTTGGGGCCGTCAGGCCGTCCGAGCCACTCCTTGGCGTCCTTCTCGGCGTTGAGGCGCGGGCCGCAGCCGCCGTAGACCTTCGCCTTCTTGTCCACGTCCTCCATGCGCGCCATCACCTGGTCCATCTCCTTGGCGAGACGGTCCATGGCCTGCTGCGCCGTGAAGGTGCCGGAGGTCACGTCGCCGATGTTCTGCCACCACAGCTGCGCCAGCTTCGGATAGTCCGGCACGTTGATGCCCGTGGGCGTCCAGCGCACGCGATCCGGCGAGCGGTAGAACTCCACGAGGCCACCGAGCTTCGGCGCGCGGTCCGTGAACGACTTGTGGCGGATCGAGCTGTCACGGATGAAGGTAAGCCCCACGTGGCTGCGCTTGGTGTCCACGGTCTTCGACACCACGAACTGGGCGTAGAGCCAGGCGGCCTTGCGGCGGTTGACCGGCGTGGACTTGAAGAGCGTCCACGAGCCTGCATCCTGGTAGCCGAGCTTCATGCCCTCGACCCAGTAGGGGCCGTGCGGCGACGGCGCCATGCGCCACTGCGGCATACCCTTGGCATCGACGGTGTTGTTGCCGGCACTCTTGGGCTTCACCATCTCCGCCGTGAAGGCCGTGTACCAGAAGATCTGCTGGGCCACGTTGCCCGTCGAAAGCGCCGGCAGCGACTGGTAGAAGTCGAGGTCGGCCGCACCCGGCGGGGCGAACTTGCGCAGCCACTCGTCCCACTTGCGGATGGCATAGACGGACGCCGGGCCATTGGTCTCGCCGCCCCGGGTCACAGAGGCGCCAGCCGGATTGCACGAGCCGGCCTCCATGCGGATGCCCCACTCGTCGATCGGGCGGCCGTTGGGAATGCCCTTGGAGCCGGCACCGGCCATGGACAGCCATGAGTCGGTCATGCGCCAGCCGAGGTCGGGCGCGCGCTTGCCGTAGTCCATGTGGCCGTAGATGCGCTTGCCGTCGATCTCCTTGACGTCGACGGAGAAGAACTGGGCGATGTCCTCGTAGGCGCTCCAGTTCACCGGCACGCCCAGCTCGTAGCCGTACTTGGCCTTGAACTTCTGCTGCAGGTCCGGGCGCGCGAACAGGTCGGCGCGGAACCAGTACAGGTTGGCGAACTGCTGGTCGGGCAGCTGGTACAGCTTGCCGTCGGGCGCGGTGGTGAACTTGGTGCCGATGAAGTCCTTCAGG
>JBAPMW010000831.1:0-2281 GCA_049278815.1 Hyphomicrobiaceae bacterium | reverse complement strand
TCGTCGCAGCATCTGCGGCCGCGAGCGCGTGCAGATGCAGACGGCAACCAGCGAAGGCATCGTTTTTTAACCCCGCGCGATTCACTTGATGCTCGGGGTCGATATTTATGTAAACCCGGTCGAATGGAAGCCATAAAGTTGAGAAAGCAATCGATAATGTTGTTGAAAAGAGATAATAATAATAAATTATATAATGTATCCTATTATCACATGAACGATATAACCTATCCGTAAGACGTAACTCGTGACGATGGGGTCCTCTCACGGAACCCCCGCGCGCGTTCTGCCGCAATAGCGCCACAGCTCGCAGGCATGCGCACCGCTAGCGCCGGCCGGACGGGACTGCCACCTGGACAAGGGACGGCCCTGTGACGAGACTGGCCGCGACGGCGGGGCCGGGGGTACAGCAGCGACGATGCAGCTTAGACTGCGAGCGGACGTGCGGCAGGTGCAGCCAGGGGCCATGGCCACCGAGCTGGTGGTCGTCATCCCCACCTTCAACGAGCGCGACAACGTCGCTCCGCTGCTGGACAAGCTGGCGCGGGCGCTGGACGGGGTGCGCTGGGAGGTCGTGTTCGTCGATGACGACTCCACCGACGGCACCGTCGCCGAGCTGGAGCGGGTCTGCACCGGGGATCGGCGCGTGCGCGGCGTGCGCCGGCTTGGCCGGCGCGGGCTGGCCTCGGCGGTGGTGGAGGGCATGCTCAGCTCGTTCGCACCGTTCATCGCCGTCATGGATGCCGACCAGCAGCACGACGAGCGGCTGCTGGTGCCCATGCTGGAGGCGTTGAGACGCGACGAGGCCGACATCGTCGTCGGCTCGCGCTATCTGGCCGAGGGCGGCTTCGGCAACTGGGACCAGGGGCGGCGCACCATCAGCAGGATTGCGACTGAGCTGTCGCGCGTCGTGCTCAGGGGGCGCAAGCTGACCGATCCGATGAGCGGCTTCTTCATGCTGAAGCGCTCCGCTTTCGACGCCAGCGTGCGCCGGCTGTCCCAGGAGGGCTACAAGATCCTCCTCGACATCGTCGCCTCGTCCCCGGCCTCGGCGCGCATCAAGGAGCTGCCCTACGTCTTCGGCCTGCGCCAGCACGGCGAGAGCAAGCTCGACAGCCTGGTAGTGCTGGACTATGTGACCCTGCTCATCGACAAGCTCGTGGGCCGCTGGGTGCCCGTGCGCTTCCTGATGTTCACGGCAGTCGGCTCGCTCGGCATCCTGCTGCACATGGCCGTGCTGACCGCGGCCTTGCGGCTCGGCGTCTCCTTCCTGCCGGCCCAGACGCTGGCAACCGCCGTGGCGATCGCCGGCAACTTCTTCCTCAACAACGCGCTGACCTACCGGGACAAGCGGCTCAAGGGTTTTCGCCGGGTGCTGCTCGGGCTCCTCAGCTTCTACGCCGTCTGCGCCGTCGGCGCCGTGGCCAACGTCGGCATCGCCAACTTCCTGTTCGTCCAGAACTACGCCTGGTGGATCTCAGGCATCTGCGGCATCCTGGTGGGCGCCGTGTGGAACTACGCCGCCTCCGCGCTGTTCACGTGGCGGAGGTGATCGGCCTGCTGACCGATATTTGCGGTCCGTCCGGCGGTGTCAGCTTCCCGTCCGATGCTGCCGCGCATCGGGGAGCGCGGTTGCTATTGCCGAGTAGGCCCGGGGAATTTCACCCCGAGCCCCTCACAGATCCGGACAGGATACTCTCGCATCATCCGGCTCGTGCTATCGCGCGAAGGCCGCCGCCTTCCACTGAACGAAGGGCTCCTCCCGGTGACCCAGTTGGCCCAAATCGGCGGCGATGACCTGCCCCTGTCCCGATCACCGAACCCGAAGGGCCCTCCTTCATCTCCAGTACAGTTGCGCGTCGCCGTGTGGACCGGCGATACTCGTGACACAAGACCCGGAACAGACCTCCCTCGGACCTGCGAGCTAGAAGGGGAATTCGATCTCCAGCCGCGTGCGCAGCGTGCCGTGCTCGGTGGCGGAGGTCGCGCCGAACAGATAGCCCACCTCGTACTTGATTTTGCCGGACCCAAGAATGTCACCGAGGCTGTAGCTGCCCGCCAACATCGGGCCCAGCCGAAACTGCTGCTGATTGAAGTTGCCGGGTTCGTTGAGGTCCTCGATCTCGCCGTAGATCTCGAAGCCCGGCTGAAAATAGCGATTGAGCAGATACCTCGATTGCCAAGCATACTTGAACGTGTCGACTGGCTCCGCTAGCGTGCCGACCTGCTTCTCCCAGAATAGATTGAGGGTATGCAGCGTCTGGAAGTGCTGCTTCTGGAACAG
>JBAPMW010000830.1:0-1980 GCA_049278815.1 Hyphomicrobiaceae bacterium | reverse complement strand
CCACCATCCTATGTAACGACCTTGCTTCGCCGCCTCCCGCGCCGACGCTAGGTCTTTCATGCGGCGGGGTGACGGCGGCCGACATGACCGTTGGGTCGAGCGGCAGGAGTAGGTTGGGTTAGCGCGAAGCGTAACCCAACACCTGGGAAGCTGGAGCGTGTTGGGTCTGGAGCTGCGCTTCGCTTGACCCAAGTGCGCCTACCTGAGCCGTATGGCGATCCCCGCAGATGTGCGCGAAGCGTAGCGCGAGGGGGCGGACCTCCTCTCCTCCCGATGCCCGGATTCGGCCCAATTCCCAGGATATTGAAGCCTCGGCCCTTCTCGGCTCACCTAGGGCGCAAACGGGGGATTGCCATGGACAGATTCGCGCGCGCTTTCATGGTCGTGCTGTTGCTGGCTGCCGCCGGGCTTAGCGCCGGCTGCGGCAGCACCAGCGAAGGGGGGTTTGACTGGGATAAGTTCTGGGAAGAGCAGCAGAGGGATCAGCCGGGCACGTAAACCGTCCGACGACGAGATTCCATTTTTGACGGCGGCGCCGCCGGCGGCGTCATCTTGGGTGCGGCGTCGTGCTTGGTGGCCCATATCGCCCGGGCACTGTTCGACCAGGCTAACGCGGTGCACCACCTCTTGGCGCTGGAACGGGAGCGCCACGAGGCGGATTGAGCGGACGTAGGATGTAGGGTGCGATAGCGCGTATTGCACCGATTTGCACCGGTCAGAGGACTATCGGTGCAATGCGCTCGCTCCACTCGCTCATTGCGCCCTACGATTCTACGCCGACCCGCCTCGCGCCAGCTCCGGCGGTACCTCACGCTGATAGGCTTGCCCAATGGCGAGGAGCTGCGCCTCGGCGAACGGACGGCCGACGAGCTGGATGCCGTTCGGCAGCCCGCCGTGACGCGGCACCGGGAGCGTGAGGGTGGGCAGGCCGAGATAGTTGACGGGGCGTGTGAACTTGACGACACGGGCCATCGCCGCCTGCACCGTGGGGCCGCCGCCGACGTCGAGCTCGGCGATGGTGGGCAGCGGGTCGGCCAGCACCGGCAGGACCGCCACGTCGATATCCTTGAACGTCGTATCGAGCGTGCGCTGCACGTACATGCCGCGGGCGCGCAAGGCTGTGAGGTGGTCGACGGCGCCGATGAAATGCCCGACCTCGGTGCGCGCCCGCACCTGGGGCCCGTAGTCCTGCGGCCGGGTGGCGAGGAAGGCAGCGTGCGCCGCCGCCGCATCGGGCAGCTGCACCAGCTGCACCAGGTGATCGAGCGTCTGCCAGTCCGGGAAGGCGCAGGGCGCGCGCTTGAGGCCCAGCGTCTCCAGGATCGCGACCGCCTCGCCGACCATACGCTGCACGTCGGGGTGGGCCTCACCCACCACCGTCTCGTCGAGGCCAATCCTGAGGCCCTGCACCGGATCGGCGAGGCGGGCGGCGTAGTCGGGCACCGGCAGCATCGAGGCGGCCGGATCGCGCGGGTCCGGACCGGCGAGAAGGCCAAGGCCGACGGCCAGGTCCTCGACATGGCGGGCGATGAGGCCGATGGTGTCGAGCGCCGGCGCCAGCGGCATAGCGCCGGCACGGCTCACGCGCCCCCACGTCGGCTTGATGGAGGCGATGCCGCAACACGCGGCCGGCAGGCGCAGGGAGCCGCCGGTGTCGGAGCCGAGCCCCATGGGGATGGCACCGTAGGCGACGGCGCTGGCCGTCCCGGCCGAGGAGCCGCCGGTGATGCGGGTCGGGTCCCACGGGTTGCGGGCATGCCCCAGCACGTAGTTGTGGCCGGTGGGGCCGTAGGCGAACTCGGTGAGGTGCAGGGCCGCGATCTGCAGCGCGCCGGCCTTCCTGAAGGCGGCGATGGCGCTGGCGTCCTGCTGGGCGGCGCTGCCGGCACGGATGTTGGCGCCCCAGCTGGCGATCTTGCCCGCGCGGTCGAACATGTCCTTGTGCGCGAGCGGCACGCCGGCCAGCGGCCCCGCCGGCTC
>JBAPMW010000829.1:0-1769 GCA_049278815.1 Hyphomicrobiaceae bacterium | reverse complement strand
GTGGTGAGATGGTGAGTGGTGAGATGGTGAGTCTTGGGCGGTGCGAGTGACGACGGCGGGAGCCTGACGAAATCGCACGCTTCAGAGAGGGCTTATCGCCACCGTTGACTCGGTATCATATACCGTCATCAAACGCACCATCACCATTTCCGAGGGAACCCGCGCATGACCGCACCCGTCGAGAGGATCCTCTACGGAGGCACGCGCCCGGACGGCCGCACGCCGTATTGGCGCATGCCGACGATCTGGGCGGCTGCCGCAGGCAAGCCGCAGACGACCGTGGCGCTCGACGACCGCAGGATCCTCGATATCCTCGATGCCGTCGTGTGGTTCGGCGGGCCGAAGAACGTCGAGCCCACGGTGCGGAGGATTGCCGAGCATGCCCGCGATATCGTCGCGGCGGACATGAGCCAGCCCATCATCATTACCGCCGCGGGCGAGGTGCTCGACGGCGCGCACCGTATTGCCAAGGCGCACCTCGAGGGGACGCACAGCATCGCGGCCGTCATCATCGACGACTGGCCACCGCCGGACGGATTCGTCGAAGCCCCACCTGCCCCGATGTAGCACTTTCTACGGTCTCATTGTTTCGGGGCAGCGCGATTGCACCGATCGGGGCTACGCATCGACCAGCCGCCACACCATGGCGCTTTGACCGGCTTGCAGGACGTGGGCGTGTGCGAGTGGGATCCAGAAGCACTCGTAGCGGGTCGGCATCCGCAGGCCGTCGTGGGTCTCCTGGCTCAGCCACCGCTCGGGCAGCTCCCCGGTTGGATGGGCGCGGACGAAATAGCGCTCGTTCAGCTCGCTGCGCATGGGCGACAGATCATACCAGGTCGTGCCGAGGATGCCGTCGATGGTAAAGCCCTGAAAGCCCGTCTCCTCCTGCAGCTCGCGCAGGGCGGCGGCCTCGACGGTCTCGCCGTCCTCGATGGTGCCGGCGGGAACCTGGATGCCGACCTCCTCCCAGGGATAGTCGATATGCCGGAACACCAGGAGCTGGCCGTCCCGGACGCAGTAGATGACCACCTTGCGGACCAGTGTCTTGGACATCCCACCTCAACACTTCCGGAAGGCGAGCCGCGTCCAGGTAACGCCGGCGAGCCGGTTGCCGGGTTGGATCGACGGGGCGCGCAGGTTGAGCTCGCAACGCAGGCCATGCGCCAGCGCGAGCTCAACCGTCTCGTCGGCCGACACCTCGAACATGCGCCGACCGGGCGGAACGGGGCCATGGCGGAGCGTCATGAGCACGATGCCCCCTTGCCGCACCAGGCCGGCGAGGATCGGCATTCCCCGGACGCGCTGCTCGCTGTCGAGATGCATCCACACTCCTGTCAGCATCGCGAGGTCGAACGTCTCGCCCCGCGCGCGGAGGAGATGGAGGTCCGGCAAGCTGTCGTCGAGCCACGCGATCCGCTCTGAAGGGTGCAAGCCCGGGGCGCGTATGCGGAACGCCTCGGTTGGCTCCACAGCGACGACACGGTGCCCCATTGTCGCAAAGGCGCCGGCATCGCGGCCCGTTCCCGAGCCGATGTCGAGGATGCAGGAGGGCATCTGTGGAATGAGATGCAGCACCGGCTCGTGGACATCGGCAAACGCGAGGCTTTCGTACGGCGTGATGAGCCGGTCAGCTTCCTCGGCGTATCCTTCCGTTCCGCTCACCGGTTTCATGCTGCACGTAGGGTGCAATCGGGCGCAGAGGCTGGGCAAGAATGGTCCTGTTCAGCTGGAGCGTAGAATTCGATTTCCCGGAGAACGTCGCTGTGAGC